>JAALLA010000126.1:0-3289 GCA_011087765.1 Pirellulaceae bacterium | reverse complement strand
AAAATAATTCAATATTGCCAGGGTTGCTCAAAGAGTGAAGGCATGGCAATTGTCGCGTACTGCTGCTATCTCTCGTTTATCGATCGGACAATTCAGGCGTCGGAAGCAACCACCGTCATCGCCATCGCGGATCAGTTTGGCATCTCTCCGGCCAAGACCGTTTGGATTGGCCGAAAAGTTCGACGAGGCAACCTAAAAATAAAACGACCACGATCGTCCGCGGCGCGAAAACTTTTATTCTTCCTCTCACTCTGGCTAGCTGGAACCGACTTTGAGATGGACGTACGGGAAGAAAAAGCACTCGAAAACCTTGCCC
Source organism: Pirellulaceae bacterium (assembly GCA_011087765.1). Lineage (GTDB taxonomy): Bacteria > Planctomycetota > Planctomycetia > Pirellulales > Pirellulaceae > Mariniblastus. The sequence goes on along the minus strand of JAALLA010000126.1, from coordinate 2,973 downwards.
GAAAACTTAAACTGCCAAGTGAAACAGCAGCCAAACAAATAGCTAAGTTTAAACACACCAGGCCTGCGCACCCGAAAAATCACATGACGGAGTTAGACCCTCAAGCTCAGGCATCGCTACGAGGCACGCCTGATTCCGCTGCAACATTCAGTCAAATAAATCAAACAGTGAGCCAGACTTTCGTTAACACTAAATGGGAAGCGGAACTCTTTCAAACCACCAATCAAGCCAACTCTGACCCAATCGCAGAATTAGAATTCACTCCACTCGAAACTGAATCACCCGTCCTCGAACTCTCTTTTTTTGATACTGCCACAACCATTTCGGGGAAACTAACTATTTCGATTGGCAACCGTTTCATTGGGGGCATTAAAACCAATCCGAACGAATCTGAATACCTCGTAACTCTCAATCCCGCCACTGATTGGGTGAAAATCATTGCCGGCTCGATGGTCACCGTCGGTCTGGATGGACAGAAAATCCTAACGGGCGAGTTCCAACTAGATTAATCTGGGCTCAAACACAATCCAAAATAATTGACCCGCAAAACGACTGATCAATCAGCGGACGCGAATCGAAATATCCAACGGATAATTTGGATTCACCTTCATTGGAAAGCCGGGAGTCGACTGCATTAATTTGAGCACCTGTTTTTGCGATTTCGTCAAAGCCGCCGATTTCCCTGCCTGATTTACCAGCCAAACTTGATGGACATATTCGTTCACCGCAGTTGCCCAGTCGTAATCTCCATCTTCCAGTTGGTTTTGTTTTTCGATGTCGTAATTTCCCTCGGCAATATCTTCTGCCATTAACAAGCCCAAACGAGATTTCTTTCCAAAGCTCCAATTTTCATCACAACAACGATACCCCTCAGTAATCGTGTGGAAACACTCTTCCCAAAGGGCGTTCATTGACTCTGGCCGCCACATCGAATCTTTTATCCCATTAAACGGGAACCGCTTGCCTGACCAATTTGGGAAAAACGGCCAAATGTCCGTCTTCATCGATATCACATAACAGCCGGTTTTTCGTTCGATCAACTCTTCTACCGGGCGCAACCGTCGATCCGAGCCAATCGCAAACGCGAAATTGTTGCCGAGACTTTGAAGCAGTTTCGGGTCATCGACTTTTCCATCTTCATTAGCATCCAGGAAACTTCCGAACAGTCGCACCGCCTGAAGGACAACTTCTTTACCCTGACGCGTTTCTCGGTCACTCTCGCGAGGTCGCTCGTCAGTACCCAAGATATAAAAATCCCCGATTCGATAGACATACTTAAATCTTGCTGGAATGCACGATTCCAGTTTTTGATTTCCTGATTGACCCGTTGAGGCTTCAGATTCAGATTGTTCCACAGACTCCTGGCCTATTACCGAATCGCTGATACTCTGGTTTGCCAACATCCCGACCAGCAGCAGGGAGGTATGCATCACAACTCGCATTTTCATGATTCACCGATTCAAAATAAATCCACGCGAACACCGCACAATCAAAGCTCAAAAATCTTGAAACTCTATTGGATTGCCACCAACTTCTCACTCGTGCGTACAAAAATCACGCCATCGGATATCGCTGGAGTTGCAAAGCAAGGTTGCCCCATTTTATTTTCGGCCAGCAATTTAAACTCGGGACCTACGGCCAAAACATAAACCGTCCCATTCTCTGATGCACAATAAACTCGATCATCAGCAACAACTAACGATGAAATAATCCCAGCGTTTGCGGCAAGTCTTTTCTCATACAACCGCTCACCGGTGACTGCGTGAAAACACCGAACCACACCGTTGGAATTTCCCAAAATCAAGTAGTCACCACAAACGACAGGCGTCGACATGTAGCAGCCTCCGCGTGGAGTGCTCCAGACCATTCCTTCATTGCTTGACTTGTCCTCCGCTGGTGAAATATCGCCAACTGCATCAGGGCGGACAACATATATTGGCGACAATCCGCCATGGGCGCTTGTCAAATAAATCCACCCATTGGCCTCAAACGGCGTTGGGACTGGATTGTCTCCTCCGCCACGTATTCGCCAAAATTCCTCACCCGTTTTAAAGTCATACGAGACGACCCAGGGCCAACCATTGACAACCACTTGAGTCCTTTCTGGTGCCGCGTGTATGTAAGGTGTACTCCAATTCCGCTCGCAGATATTTTCTCGCGATACTTTCCAGACTTCTTCCCCGTTTTTGAGATTTAACAACACCAAAAATGGATTAGCTGGATCATCACAAACGAGCGCGATTCGGTCAGAATAAACCGCGGGAGAACTGGCATACCCCCATCCAATACCGTACTTACTAACGTTGATCACACCGAGGTCGCGACTCCACCGCAAGCCCCCCTCGAAATCGTAACAGTAGATTCCTTCAGAACCGAAGAAAGCAACCACACAATCTCCACTGACCACTACGCTGGTATTCGCATGCGTTGCTTTCGCATGCCGCGTGGCTCGCGGAATACCTCGATGCGCAGTTCGCCGCCAGATTTCTTTTCCAGTACGCTTGTCGTAACAAAGTAATAGCCACGACTGTTCGCCATTGTCTTCTGCTGCCTCTGGACGACCACCAGGCCCGACTTTCAGGGGGGCCTTCCCATCACTTGCAACGGCCGTTGCCAAAAATATCCGATCGCCACTGATCACTGGACTCGAATGCCCTAAACCTGGCACATCAACCTGCCAGAGCACCCCTTCGATTGCCCCGTCCCGAGCATCAGCATTCCAATTTTCTGGCGCCGAACCGGCCGCAACTCCATTTCCCTGAGGGCCACGAAAGGTCGGCCAATCTGATTCACCCTGCAATAAGCCTCCAGCAAACAAGCTAACTAGAACGCAAATCAAATTATAGGTAACCATCTGAATCCCTGAGACAAGTTTATTGAAGACCATCACGGTAAGCTTCGTCGTTCGATAGAACAGAACATCATAAACAATCAAGCGGCAAAACCAAATGCTCGGATACTCATCATCCATTG
>JAALLA010000125.1:4261-12970 GCA_011087765.1 Pirellulaceae bacterium | reverse complement strand
ACCATCTTGTACTTGGCAACGATGGTGGGCTATATCAAAGCTATGACAAAGGCAAATCCTGGTTGCATCTAAATAATTTGCCAACGGGCGAGTTCTATGATGTTGCGGTTGATCAATCGGAACCCTATCGGATTTTCGCCGGTGCCCAGGACAATGCCACGGTGTACGGAAGCGCGACGGAGTTGGGTCAAGCGAGAACGGAAAATTGGAAATATCTATGGATCGATCCTTGGAATGGAGGAGATGGGTGTATTACACAGGTCGATCCCAATGATTCCAATACCGTCTACTTTAGCGCTCAAGAAGGTGCATTTCGGCGAAAAGATATGAAGCGGAATCGGTCGAAGTGGATTCGCCCTTCATTGCCGAAAACGCACGGTGGCGAACTCGATTTTAATTTTGTCGCTCCGCTGATTATTTCGCCTCATGATTCGAACGTAGTTTACCTTGGCGGGAATTATTTATTTAAGAGCACCAATCGCGGAGATGCTTGGGAGGTTGTAAGTGGTGATCTCTCCAAGTCGAGTGATTTGAAACGAGAATCCACCGCGATTGCCTCCATCGCTCAATCTAAAGAGAACGCGAGTCTAATTTATGTAGGAACAGACAAAGGAGGGTTTTGGGTTAGTCAAAACGGTGGCGAGACCTGGGAAGAGCGTATTGAGGGGTTGCCGCGAGGTTATATTCGCAGCATCGTCCCCTCAAAGTTTTCATCGGATCGGGTTTATGCTGCGATATCGGGTCTCAATGACGATGACCTGAAAACTTATCTAATGTGCAGCGAGGATCGAGGCCAGCATTGGCGATCGATCGCCGGTAACCTGTTTGATGAACCCGCAAATGTATTGATCGAAGATCCCGTTTATGAGAATTTGTTGTATGCCGGCACATTCCGAGGGGTTTACTGTTCGACTAATCGAGGGAAATCCTGGCAATTAATGGGGAGAAATTTCCCGGCTTGTAGTGTGGCAGATCTGGTCATTCAGGAACGTGAAAATGACCTAATTGTGGCGACTCATGGTCGAGGTGTTTATAAATTGGGTTTGGACGTGATGCATGAAAAGCTTGCACGTGATTCGGCTGAATTGGATTCCGATGTTGTTTTCGATATTCCGGATGTGACACTTCCCTATTTAAGTGATGTAAGACCAGGTGTTAATTTTCGGGATGGAGAGAAGGCAACCATCTCATTCTGGTTGAAGCAGGCGGCGAAGGTCGAAATTACGATTCAGGAGGAAGGCAAAACACTCGCGATATTCGTTCAAAACGCCTATCGCGGTATTAATCAGTTTCGCTGGAACTTGGTCGCTGAATCCACAGAAAGTCCACTTCCCTATTTCATCAATTACAAATCCTTCTTAAAACCCGGCGAGTACCAAGTTCGAATTAAGCGAGTTGGGCATCCTGATTTAGAGGCGACGTTAAGGGTTGATGAGAAATAGCCGCATCGGTAAGTTGTCCGGGAGGTAGGAACCGGCGTGGCCACTTGAAAGGTTTCGAGATACGTGTTTGTGCCGCAGGTATCGAGGATGACTGAAGTTGTTTTGCTTATAAAACCGACTAAGTCCGCCGTAGCTGCGCGATCGCACCTTGTTGAGCGAGTTTTTTTCGCGACATTTCCAAGTCGAGGTCACCATAGTGTTTGATTGGATTGCCGTGGGAATTAAGCAAAGTGGTGTACCAGTTGCCAATGGTTTTGTGGCCCTCGGTTCCATGATAAGGCAAACGCAGGTAACGGCCTCCAATTTCTAGATTGCAATTTTTACCTGCGAGGGTAATTAGGGGAGATTCGGTACCGTGACTATGGTGGCCTTCTCCGTTTTCCGGGAAGTACATGATCATGGTATTATCGAACATAGAACCGTTGCCCTCCGGAGTAGCTTTTAGCCGATCGACAATCTTGGCAACTTGGTCCATATGTCCCACTCGAATTTTCTCGCGGATTTTATCCGCAGCGACGCCGCTGTAGCCGCCGTTGTGCCCAAGTTCGTGAATGGAAATTCGATCTCCTTCATTTCCCGGCAAGCCCCTGATAGGGGTGGACAATTCATCAATGGTATAAGTGACGACGTTGGTTAACCCGGTAATGAGCGCTGCGATAAGGATATCTGTCATCGCTTCTTGTTTCTCGGGTGTATTTGCGTTTAATCCACCATTGGCGTGTATTTTGCTTAGTGTTGGGAGGCGGGCGGCGATGGCATCTGACTTTAATGAGACCTTTTGGTTGCGTTTTTGAATTGCTTCAATTGAGCGAATGTGGTTGCTGAGTTTTAATTTTTCGTAACCCTTAAGAGCTTTCGCTTTATAAGATTCTTCATTTTCTAAAAATTTCAACATTGCATTATCGGATTCGACTGCCCCCGGATTAGTCACCGATTTAAACAATTCATCGAAGGCTGTTTGGGGGTCTGCGTAACAGTAATTTCTTTGGTGTGGCGCGGGGGCAGAATATCCGGCAACGATGCCTGTCCGATAGGAGCTATAATTACCTGTCAGTGAAAGCTCGACGTGGCCAAAGGGTGACGGAAAGAGATTGGCTAATTCAAAATCAATAGTGGCCCGTTTGATCCCACTCAGTGAATTTCGACCAGATTTGTAAGCTCCCATAACAGAAGAGTAAGACCAGTGGCCATTTTCGCTCATCTTGCAAGATAATCCCTGCAGGATCGTCATGTTTTCCTTGTGTGCGGCCAGTGGCTGCAACCAATTGGGAAGTTCATGGTTTTCAAGATCGACCTCGAAAGACTGTTTCTTTTTATCAAGATTTTTTTCATTTTCTGAGAAGGTCAACGGTGTAACCTCGGTGGGCCGGATTCCATTAGATTTCCGGATGAAGATAAACCGTTTCGGTTGATCAATCGAGAAACTATGAGCGAACATTACCGAGGGCATCGCGATCACACCGGTACTCAGAGCAGATTTTTTTAAGAAGTTTCGTCTAGTCGTCATCGGGAGCGCCCTCAAGTGGCTTACGGTAAATGAATGAATCAGATGTCAGAAGAGAAACAATGACTGCGTCGAAGCTTCCGTCGTTGTCCAGATACGCTTTTTCAGCGTTGATAAGTGTGTTCGAATCGGAAAGTCGTTCGTTTCGGCCAAGGTAAAAACGGAAAGCGTAACGAATAATTGACTGACGTACGCGTTGGGATTTACCAAGTCGTCCCGCCAAATCCATGGCATCTTTGATCGGTCCATCGAGTTCGTCATCCCCTGTACCCGAGAGATGCCCTTGCGAGTTGACTGGCAGCGTTTTATAGATGTCTCTAAGATCCCTATAAACCCCTCCTTTGTCCGGCGTTTTTTCGATTAGATTGTCGGGATGCTCCAGTGACTCTTCGAGTCGATACCTTCCAAAGTCGTCATAAATTTCGAATGAATAACCGAGAGGGTTCATTCGTTGGTGACACTTCCAGCAAGCATCGATTTCAGTGACCGCAACTAGTCGATCACGTAAGGTTTTATGGTGGTCTTCGGGGATGACCGCATCGACGGTGATAGGGACGTCGGGAACTGTGCCCGCGAGCAGCTTTTCGCGAACCCATTTTCCACGTTTCACGGGGTCGGTTTCAGTGTTTTGAGCATGAGCGATTAACCAGGCGGGGTGAGTAAGCATACCCTTGCGATTAGGAACCGAAGCTGGCTGAAACCCTGGGTAATTCCAATTGTCCAACGCAATATTAAAGAACCTCGCCACCTCGGGCGACCTAAGTTGTAATCCTGTTCTGGTCGAGGCATTGTAGGGACCATGAGCCGGGAAAGAAACGAACGGTGCAGCCGCTGTCTGACCCTTATCGAATCTAGCGGAAAAACTCGTCAAAGCGGTTTTGAATTCTCGAATCGAATTTCGTCGACCTTGACTTGCAATTCGTTCCACGTCGACGCCACGCATTTTGACTTCGTTTAAGAAATCTTTGTGGGCAACGAGATCGTTGGCTTCAAAGTTTTGCCAATCGAGATCTTTAAAATAGTCATAAATTTTCTTTATGCGATCTGAAGACGCCTGCATAGCGTCATTGTCTCCAGAATGAAATACGTAAAAATCCTCTGTCGTAAGAAGTTTTTCAATGACATTCTGATCGCCTTCAATAATGTGATCTACCAACCGATCCGCTTCACCGACGAGGCGACCTTTTGCGTTGTCATAGTGCGAACCAAAACGTTTATTATCTTTGAAAATCGCAAGCATTTTCGGATAGCCAAAAAAGTCTCGAAAGAAACGCAATTTTCTGATGGGCGTGTTGGTTACACTCGCGGTCAATTGAAGCCGTTCAACGGCTTCGTCAATGATGTAGTATTGGTCTCTGTTATTTAACAGCCTCAAAACTTCCCGCTCGTAATCTTCTTTTGTTTCTAGACGCCCATTTTCTGCCGCATCGGATAAAGTTTTATCAGGTGCGCTATCGGACAAAGCATAAGCAATCGCGTAACTAGCGTCCCTTGGTGAGAGCTTGCGTCTACCAACTGCATCGGTCGGGCCAGTTCCAAACTCGTCGCGATAGACAAACTCAGATCGTAGAATCAACGTTTGAATGAGCTTTTCGATTGCTTTGATGTTACCCATGCTGCTGATGTAAGACTGGGTGAGGGCAACGTACTTGTCATTCTCCTCCGAGGTTGGCGTTCTCTGAAAAATTTTAACGAATAATTGGTCGACAAGCCTTTCCAGTTTTGCAGTCCCGGGCGTTCCGGCATTTATTAAGATTGTTGAGAACTCTAGTTGCCACTGTTGGAGGCATTTTGCAATAATTTCGTTATAGCGATCACCCTGTTTTCGATTTCTCAAGATCGCTTGATTAATGATTGCCATTTCATCGTCGCTGCGCGGTTTGTAAATTGGCAGCTTGTGTTTTTGTTCATAGCGGTGCTGCAATATCTGCTGCCGAAATTCTTCGAGATAACCTGCTAAAAAGGTCAGCCTCGCTTCGATTTTTCGTTCATTGTGGCCTAGATTGAACCACTCTTTTTCACAGCGTTCGATTAATTGTTCGTCTGAAACACCCGCAGTTTTATTCCTTTGCATCGTCTTGTAAATCAACGCAAGTTCGACCTGGCCGGGTTGGGCTGCATGGAAGGGTGATTTTTTAATCTCCTTGCCTTCGGTCTTTATTGGAGTTTGAATGCTCACCGGGTGGAAAGCCGGCAGGAAATCTGCGTTTTTATCACCATACAGGTCGAGCGAGATTTTTTGGATGAACTTCTCCATGAACTCTCTACGGGATTTAAGCAGCGCAACTTGTTCCCACTCGAGCCTCATGATTTCTTCGATTGCCGGCAGGTAACGCTTGTCACGACCCGTGAGATAAATCATATGGTCGGCGGCTTCTTTCGCGTTGGTGAGCATTGTCAGCAGATGACCGCCGTTGAGTGTGGTGTTGGCGTAATAGCGAACGCCAGTGTTCGTCGGCAGTAAGAAGGGATTGGTCAAATTGATTCGTCGTCCATTACTGCCAAGGACGTACTGACGCTGCCCATCGATTGTTTTATGCGGACGGTGGTTGAGAATGCGATTGAACTTGGCGTCAAAAATATATTCGCTAATTAACCAGCGTCGGTCGTAAGTGAATCCTTTGAGATGGGAATACTTGCCGGAAAATAAATCGTGATGGTTGACCAGGTTACCAAAACCTGGTGTTTTCAGTTTTTCCGCAAGTTTATCTGCTCCCTGTTTACCGAGTTGCAGTTTAATCCAGTCGGTGATCAAGTTCCTTGAATCATTGGTTATTTCCGCCGAGTCGGTTGGAGGCATCAATCCGAAAAGCAATTGCTCCTGAATCTGATTGAGGAGATGAAGCTTTTCGTTAACTGGAAGCTGACCGAGTTCATCCAGGCGAACCCCGCCCTCTTGATTACCGCCTAGGTGGCAATCGGCGCAGGAGTTTTCAATTAATGATTTAACAGCGGGAGGGAAATCGAGAATTGGAGCGGAGATAGGGATGCCCGCTTCTTGTGAAAAACACAAAAAAGGGGATAAGGCCAATATAAGAGTGCAAGCCAATTTAATAGCTGAAGCCAGCATCCGCGAACCTAATTAGAATTAATGTAATGACGAAGAGCGTTATAAGAATAACTCATCATAGCACTCCATATGCTCCCTGTCGTTGCTGATTTCAGTCGGTTTCGATCAAGGCGGCGGATTTGATAATGGTTGGAGTCGGCTGGGAGAAGACTAATTCAGCGAACGGCGACTCGGATCAACGTGTAAGTAAATCTAACCAGCAGTTATTTTAACTTCAAAAAAGGAATAGGTTCAGACAGGCTATCTGATCGTACTCTCACATGGTTGCTAGATGATTTTCTCGATCCGAACGGGGCGATCATCAAGAAGGTTTCCAGCCTCAATGGCTGCGGATGAGATTTGAATATTATCAACTTCGCCTTGTTCGGCTTTGATCCGCAGTGAGCGAAACCCGCCCAACCACCACCGTGAATCACTGACATACATTAAATCTCCCGGATCGGCATGAAGTTCTTTCATCATGGCCGCTGGGATTAAAATCTGTTGTTGTTCACTCTCCAAAATTTGAAAGGGACCAGTGACCGATGCATAGGGGGCTTTGTCGTTTGGTTTTCCACCTTTGTAACGAAAGGCAGCATCTGCAATCGAGGACATCACCAGTCCTTCGGTTGGAGAGGATTTTCCGGGGGCGAAAACGGTAACTCCAATTCCAATCGACAGGCAAACAATTAGACCGTAAAAGCTTCTCATGAAACTATAGCTTCGCTGGGGATTCAAGCGGACTTCATTTAATTCCCAGCCCGCTTTGTTTTCCTGCTCGAGTTTCGTCCGGGCCGCCAGAGTGGCTTCTTCCGGAGAGTGCCCGTAAACCAACATGGTTTCAGATAAATCCGCCTCGTTTGAAACGATCGTTGCGGAATAGGCCATGGGGACTCCATGTGCAACTGGTTGGATTAGCTGCGGTATCCAGAGTGAAAGAAAGAGCATGGCAAAGCCTAACGTCAGCGTAGTGAAAGCGGCGCGGGCAGTGAATCGAGGCCAAACGATCCCCAGTGTTAATACGACGACCAGAGGAGGAGTGATCAAGGAGTTGAAATGGGAAAGCGCGCGGAAGATGGACTCAAAACTATCAAACAGAGGTACCAGTGCGATCCCGAGTACAGTGGCACCCACGGCGACAAATCGAGCGGTTTTTAAATAATATGCGTCAGGCCGATCGGGGCGGAATAGTTTCCAAATGTCGATGACAAAGATTGCTGAGACAGCGGTAATTAATGTGTCCAGCGTGCTCATCAACGCCGCGATCATCGCTGCAACCACAAGTCCAAAAAGTCCTGCAGTTCCGCAAACAATATCAGCAACTTTTACGAAGATGTCATCGGCCGCGACTCCATTTACTTCGGCGATACCGGCCGAAAGCATGGACCGGCCAACCCACCCTGCCCCTCCAACGGCGACTGCGACTAACGGCATCAGAACGATAACGGTAAGGAGCATCGCCCGTCGTCCGTCTTGAACGGACTTGGCAGATAGAAACCGCATTAAAATACCTTGGTTGATAAAAAAGAAGGCGAACGTACCTGTAATTCCATCGGACCAAAATATTCCAATCGAATGAAGCCGGCCGGCGTTGTCGATCGGCGCAAACGGTTGTTTATGAGCTTCTGGGAGTCCTTCCCAGAAGGGCGTCCATCCGCCAAGTTCGTAGATGCCAAGGATCACCACGGATAATCCGGCAATTAGCAGGAGCGCACCTTGAAAAAGGTCCGTCATCAATACTGAAGTCTGCCCGCCTGAGTGCAGGTATAGCCCGGATAGGACGGCCATCAATGCTGCACTCTCAACCACAGGATATCCGAACAACCCATGTCCAGACGCAAATCCAAGTAGTGCTCCGTAATCGAAGAGACCATCCATGATTCGCCCAATGGTCAGTAGGTTAATTCCGATGTATCCTTCGAGATAGATCAACAGCATGACCAAAACCGCCAAACGGGTCCGCCGGTCAAAGCGTTTTTCAAAATACTCAGGAACGGATTGCAACCGCCCAAAATAAACAATTGGAAGCCAGCCGAGTAGAAACAACGGCATTACAAACCACTCGTTGGTGTAAGGAACGAGCGAAGCCATTCCAAAATTAAATCCAACCTCTGAGTATTGGATGAAACTGTATGACCCAACAAGCGTCGCAATGCATGAAATTGCAATCAGCCACCATGGAAACCTTTGCCCGCCAAAGAAGAAATCACTGGTCGTATGCGTAAACTTGCCAAACCAGATGCCGAGGAAGACGATTCCGGTAAAATAAAAGAGGATGACGATCCAGTCAGCAATCGAAAACGTGACTCCGACTGCAGAGAGAATCGGCGAGATATTTGTATAGGCGATTAAATCAGGCATTGGCTCAACTCGCAAGAAAGAAAGTCCATGCCGCGTGAGTTGCGGCGAAGAGTAGCAAGCCGACCGTCATGCTGACCACAAGAATCCGGTTTTTTAAATTGTCCCAGCGAACAGCGCCGGATTTAAAAGCCAAAAAAAGACTGGCTAAAAATAAAGTGCCCCCAATACCGTACTGGTATAGAAGTGCTATGGTCGGCTGGTCCACGACTTGCCCCTTGTTGAAGAAGTGCAGATGCTCGATCGAACGATTGCTCGACCCCGCTGCTTCATTGGGAATCCGCTACCAGTGCCAATTGGCCTGCCAGCATCAACCTGCGGTCGAAAAGCGCTGCAATGAGAAGGACGCTGGGAAT
>JAALLA010000125.1:0-4161 GCA_011087765.1 Pirellulaceae bacterium | reverse complement strand
AACGAGGAAGATGTTTTTACAGCAACATTAGATTTAACGGTTCGGGAAATGGAGCTATTGGGGGGCTTGGTTTGACTTGGCTTGTTGATTCGAACGAATGGTAAATAGTCCGAGTTCAGGAGGACTGCCCCAGCGAATCGTCTCGTCTCCGGAGAGCCCTCTACTTACGTGCATTATTAACTTGTCGAATCGAAAGGTGCCAGAGCTGTAGCCAACACCGTACTTACTGGGAGCAACGACTGGCCCGATTATCGGAAAAGCAATTTGCCCACCGTGCGTATGTCCGGCGAACATCAGTTGGAAATCTCGCCGCCTTGCCCAGTCCAGTTGATCCGGACTGTGACTAAGCAGAATATTCAAGCCAGCTTTATTCTCAGGCTGTTCAGGAAGTTGTTCAGCATCCCGGTACCATGGCAAGGCGTTTCCTGTAATTTGAATCGTAGCGCCATTGAATTCAATTTGATGCCATTTGGCTGAGGCCTGGATCAAGCCAGAATCATGGATGTTGTTTCTCAAGAAGGTCTCGGAACGAATTCGTCGATCATGGTTTCCTAATACGTAATACACGCCCAGAGGCGCGTTTAATTTCCCAAACGTTTGGGGAATCCAGTCCACGCATTTTGCATGATCTATTAAGTCTCCTGTAATGACGACCAGATCAGGCTCAAACTGATTCGCCTCTTCGACAACTCGCTCGAAATAACGAATGTCGACTTCGCCGGTAAAATGCAAATCTGACAATTGGCATATTTTGAGACCGTCAAGTTCAGGTGGTATCTCAAGTTCGATTGTCATGCGTTGCAGAGTTAGCAAGAGAACTTCATTGAAGGGGAAGAGGCCGAGTAGTCTAGGAAGCCTTCCGTGAAGCAAAGGTGCTTTTAGTTCTGTCTTAAGGTTCAAGTATTCAGTCTTCGAGGCGATTACATTAGATGGCAATTTGAAGCAAAATTTGCGATAGAGCCAGCGAATAACAAATAGGCAGCCAAGTCCAACAACGGCGTAATAATAGTAAGTGATTAGAGGTAACGAGATGACATCCGCGAATGAATTGCCGGGAATTCGAATCCTCAGGTAAAAAGCCCAGAACATCGGGGCAAAGACAATGACGAGAATAGCCTTCTCAGAGAATTTTCTAAATTTTCGCGGAAACGCAGTGGCATGCACTCGATTAAAAACAACGCACCATAATCCGACGTGACCGATGGTTCCCAAGATCAGGATGATCCATTCCATGTTCGTCAGGTTTCCTTAGAAGGTCGGGGTGTGTCTAAATCTTAAGAGCAGACGGAGAAGCGGCGGTTTTGGATTACTGCAATCTACTCCAATAATGGCAATAAACGATAAAAAACCATTGCCATCCAAGAGAATGCAGGGCTCACAAACGGATGTGCTAATTATCAGTTTTAGGCGGAGAAACCATGGCTTCGACAACCTCGATGAGTTGGTCTAACCGGAAAGGTTTAAACAACAAGGCATTTGACTTTAACCCCGCCTGGCGGGCTTTGACGATTGAATGCCCGGGGTCGTATCCAAATCCAGTCATTAAAATCAGCGGCGGGGTTTTGATAAGTTCCTTGAGTTGCATCAAAAGGTCATAACCACCAATGTCTGGAAGGCGAATGTCAGCGATGATCGCATCGTACCCCTGGTCCTGTTCGCAATTTCGAACCATCAGCATGGCTTCTTTACCTTCATGAGCCGTTTCCACCACACAGCCGTACCGTTCTAAAAGTTGATGGGCAGATGTCCGTACCTGCTCATCCGAATCGATGACCAGGATTCGCCTGTCGGATAGAATCGGGCGGTGTTGAGGTTGGACGGCGGCCGGCATATTTTCAGTCGGCGCCATATCTTTTCCGACTTTTTGAATTGCACGCTTGATCTGCCGAGCGTGAGAGATAATCGTCCGTAGTCGCTTAGTTACGTCTTGGTCGTGCCCAATATAACTTTCGATGGCGTGAACGGTGTCGTTGAGAATTTCATCTATTGGAAGCGCAACTGCTGAATGAATGGCTGAGACACTTTGTAAAGCCGCGTCAGTTCTTTGAGCGTTAAGTAGTTCCAGCGTGTTCAAAGCAACGGCAATGTCACGGGCAAAGGACTCAACAAATTGAAGATCACTTTCAGTAAATGCCCCAACCTCTGGGCTTTCAACATTAAAAGATCCGATCACCTGGTCGTGGTAGATCAACGGCACCGTAAGCGAGCTTTTTGCTCCCATCAAACCGTCGAGATAAAGCGGGTCGTCCGTGGTGTCTTCGCACATGTAGCTCTTGCCGGTGGCGGCGACAAAACCCGTCACTCCGTTTTCTGTGGATCGAGCGTAGAGCGGTTGTTGAGCAATGTCCGAGTCGATCCCGACTGAGAGGAGCGGTTTCAATAGTTCGGTTTCGAAGTCGACAAGCCGAATCTCAACGACGTCAAAATTAAGAAGGTCTTTTGTGTAGTGAAGGATGTTGTCTTTTAATAATTCAATACGTTGGTCGACGTCCATCTCGTAAATTTCTTCGGGACGTAGGTCGGCCAACGCAGTACCCGCTTGATGGAGTGCCTCTAGCTTTTGTCTTTGGAGAACTGATTCAGTTGAGTCAGAAAGCGTGACAATTAAATGATCGCACTGCTTTGGTCCGTTGACGATTGGGACAACGGTCAATTGGAAATATCTATCCTGGACTGACAACGTTGCCCGTGTCGATTGACAGGTCGACCTGGCCGAGGCGAGTGGGCTCGGTTCGGTGCCAATAATAGTCGGTGTTCCAACGGCATCATAAAAATTAAGGCCGACCATGTTGGCGGTTTCAAACCACCCGGTCAGCCTGTTGTTGGTCTTCAAGATTTGATTTTCGGAATCGAGGAGCGCCACGCCGTCAGGAATCAGTTCCATCATTGCTGTGCTGTGAATCAAGTCGGAGACTGAGTCACGACTGTTTTTATCAGTCGGGTAGTAGAGTCCGTCGAATTCGTTTTCACGCAACAAGTCGATGGCTTTGGCACAGCTCTCGACATAGGTAACTTCTACCTGGTCGTCCGGGAATCCTAGCGGATGCTCTTTATCTTGTGTTACGTACAGGACTTTTGACACGATCGATTTCAACAACTTACGGGGTAGTCCGGGAAATCAGCTTCGAAAAATAAGGACTTGGCGATTCGTGCTCGTTCCGAAAGTCAGCCGATCTTATTTTCCGTTTCTCTATTAAACTTTATAACGCTCAAATAGATGGAGTAAAAACCCCCTTACAGAGAATATTCCTGTTTGAAACCATTGCTTATTTCTGTTCGTGTTGATTGCGCCACTTAACGAAAGCGTTTTGCTCAGTTGTTTGGTAAGATGCTTTCAGGGTACTTACTTTTGCGACCCGCTTCCCGACGCCGGGTTGGGTGGTTGTGCTCCAGAGAGCGGGTGAAATGGACGAAGAAGTTCGACTGGGCAGGAGGGTATCGGAGTCTTCCCTCTTTAAACCAGTGATCTTGGCTCGAATCGGGAGCTATTTACTGATAAATTGGTGAGATTAATGCATCTAGCGAGTTTTGGGGGCGATGTGCGAACCCACGGTTTAACGGAATTCAGACGATGGCCAAAAAGAAGAAATCCAAGAAAACCGTCAGGGCCGAGTTCCGTAAACGACATGACGCTCGGATTCGTAAAAATGATTTTACCCGTGAATTTGTTGATCAAGATCAGGCTCTGGATGAATCCAAATCACGGGAGCGAGTATCCGGGAAAGGGAGTCTTACCCGTAAGCGGACCATTTCTGGATCAACCAATGAGGTAGATGAATCAGGGTTTCAGGTTGAATTGGATGTTGACGATGAAAACTGCTTTGCCGGGCGTGTCGTCCGTGTTCATGGGTTAACGAGTATTGTGGAGACCGAACCCGGCGTAGAATTCCAATGCACCGTTCGCGGAATTCTAAAATCCCTTGCCACGGATCTACAACATGTGGTGGTTTCTGGAGATTTCGTAACCATTCAAGTGGCGGATCGTTCTTCAGACGACAGGCAGGCTGTGATTGTTCGGGTCGAGCCGAGGCGGAATCAAATCAGTCGCACCAGTCGAAAACGGCAGCAAATAATTGCTTCCAATGTAGATTTAGCCTTCATTGTGGCCAGTGCGGCGGAGCCCACGTTAAAACCGAATCTGGTAGACCGGTTTTTAGTTTC
>JAALLA010000124.1:8294-13022 GCA_011087765.1 Pirellulaceae bacterium | reverse complement strand
CCCCCCCCCCCGCCCCCCCCCCCCCCCCCCCCCCCCCCCCCCCCCCCCCCCCCTGCCATTACCCAAGCCGCGTTGGAGTTAATGTCACTTGGATTTCGGACCGTTATCCGCGCCGATGCAGTCGGTTCTCGAAATACTCTCGACCACCAACTCGGCATAAATCGAATGGAGAGCAGTGGTGCTGTCATCACAACCGTAGAAGCTGCGATCTTCGAATTGTGCATGGACTCAAAAAATCAAGCTTTCAAAACGATCTCAAAACTCGCTCAGTCATAACAATAAAGAAGATCAGCCGGCGAATGAAAATCACCGCAGCGATTTACTTTCCATCGGGTTCCTGTTTCCTCGGCGATCGCCCTGGCTTCTGCTTCAACTCAGTCTCGTCCATTTTTTTTATGGTGCCAAACAAGTGACCCCCAACGCCACCGCCCTCTCCGAGGTGGGCCCAAGTCCCTGCATACTGTCCCTGCCGAATTAAAACGCGTGCGTCAAATGTTCCAAACCCGGGAAAAGTGACTCGATCGACGGTGATTACGGGCGTTCCCCCAGCAAATTTTATCTCAATCGGAGGAAGCGGCAGCGTGGCATCCTTCCCTCCGTACTTAATTCGAGCGATCAAATTCCAATAATCACCCTTGGCACCCTTCTCCGCTTTAATGATCTCATAAGTTTCGGTCTGATTCCCCTTAACTCCCGTCATCGAAAATTGCCCTTCCCAACGAGTCCCTGTGAGGTATTTTGCCAATTTATCATGAAGTGCTTTGGTTTTTTCGGAATCATTCGAATCCTGCGTACCGGCGACTGAACTTGAACCACCCTCGGAAGCCCCTTGCTGCCCCCAACTGTCAGCCGGCACATTCAAAATCGCCAACCAACAAAAGACAAACAGCCCTGAAAATGAGCTAAGAAACCCAGGCTTACACTTCCCAAATATCATCATTCCACTCCAATAACAGGGTTCTTCGCTGTCGAAACACGACAACTGGTGATCTCGCTGACAAACATCCAACCGCTTCATCTTAGTGCGATCAAGCAAAATTGTCATGGGATAGCTGAAATCTTACCCCAAAACGGGCATGACATTCTTCAATCTGAAAGCCAATCTTCCCTGGGCATCCTATTTCCCAAACCGCCATTTCGACTGGTGTTGATCAAATCCCGCAGCCCATCTAAGCTACGCAATCAAACCTCAGGGAGACCTGTTTTTTCCATTGAATCATTCGCGCGAAGGAGTTGCGTGTGTTCGTCGCCGCTACCACCCAGTGCTTTCCAAATCGCCCGTTGGATAGCGCCATAGAAAAGCTGGCAGATCTTGAATTTTCACACATCGAGATTGGCATTCATGAAGACAGTGAGCATATCAAGCCATCCGAAGTCGTTTCGGATATGGCAGCTTGCTACGACAAAATTAATTCAACGCGCCGTCTGACCGTTACAGGGCTCAGTCTGGACATTGCCGCAGAAGGCGAAGATTATTTTCAAACGTTTATCAAATGCTGTGAGTTAGCAAAACTCTCCAAAATCGTAACGCTCACCGTTCCTTCCGGGGAACATGGCACCCCCTTTAATGAGGAAGTCGAGCGCTACAAACGGTTGGTGAAAATTGCCGAGCAACACGGCGTGCGAGTGGCGATGCGTTCAAAAGTAGGGAACATCTCCGCAGATCCAGACACCGTTTCGGTCATCTGTGGGCATGTCAAAGGGTTGGGACTGTCACTTGACCCTAGCCATTACCACTTTGGACAACCCCCGGAAGTTGCCACCTATGAAAAACTGATGGGCTACGTCCACAATGTTTACCTCCGGGACTCAACCCCGGACAATCTTCAAGTTCGTGTTGGACAAGGGATCATCGAATACGGAAAATTAATCAATTTACTCCGTAAAGCCGGTTACGATCGAGCCTTATGCGTTGATATCCAACCGGATCCAGAATTAGATCATGACGGCGAGCTTCGCAAGTTGAGGCTTTTACTCGAGAGCTTGATCATGGTTTAAAGCCTCTGCAATAGAATTAGAATTGCCCGGCCTTTAACCGACCAATGCCTTGGCCAACCAAAGTAACGGCTAATAAAAATTTAGCCACCTAAACACGCGACTTTCCGTCGCGTGTTTTTTTTATTGCTCTTTTGCCCCGTCAAGATACTCGAGTGAAAGCGGTTGGTCTGATTTTGGATTCCCGACTCGGATCCCGATTGAACCATCGAGCACCCGATCGATTAACTGCCCAACAATTTCAGCCCGCCACCCATCTGCAAGCGAAGGCGGAGAACTGAGTTCGATCATGCCTAATCGCCAAGCCGCCATCGTACGAACATCCTGCGAGGTTCCGACAATATTGGGTGCAATACTCTCGGTCTTACAAACAACTGCCAATGCCGTGGTCAAAAACTGCCCCAACAACCCAAGATTCATCGTCTTTCCCCTCGGCATCCTCTTAGGGCAATCGCGATCAGAAAGCTGGTTCGCTTCTTCAATCGCTTTTGCAATGGGTTCGACCATATTTTTGGAAACACGATGATCGAAACCTCGAATCGCTTTCATGCGGCTAATTTCAGGTGTGCCGCGTTTGGCCAGTTCGACTAACAAATCGTCCGGTAGAATACGTTTTGCCGCCCGATTCTTTTTCTCGGCTTCCTTATCTCGAGCAATCCACAACTCCCTTACGATCGCGAGTGCTCGACGATTTAGATTTGAAATTCCCGCCACACGTTGCCACTGTGGCTCATTCTCAGTTTTTTCAAGTGAATTCTGCCAAATGTCCATTTCCTCTTCAAACCACGCCATCCGCTTGAGTTTTTCCAGGTTGTCCGACACGACCTCAAACAGCCCTTTCAAATGGGTCACATCTGACAATGCATAATCGATCTGCCGTTTCGACAAAGGGCGCCTCATCCAATCGGTGCGCGTTTCACCTTTATCAACCCTCGACCCCAACAATCGCGATACTAAATTTCCATAGGACGCGGGATATTCTAAACCGGTCATGCCGGCGCCCAGCTGCACATCGAATAATTTTTTCGGGCGACGCCCACAGGCACGATAGCAAAACATGAACTCTTCACGGGCGGCATGGACGACGGTCACATGGTCACCCTCAACTAGAAGTTCCCAAAATACTGAGATATCTTTGACGGCTAGGGTATCAATAATCGCGTACCGCCCATCGGCGGCGACCTGCACGAGACACAACTGTGGTCGGTAACGACTCTCCGAAACAAACTCAGTGTCAAATCCAATGAATTCGCAACCACGAACCTCTTCGCAAAAATCGACCAATCCCTGATCCGTCGTGATGTGCTCGAATTCAATTCCGTTTTGCATTTTTTCTCAAGCTAATTGGAGAAATGAGTTATGATGGCGGTGAAGAGCGAAAGCTTTGGGATTGCGCGCCCACGTTATAACCTATCGTCTCAAGCGAATCTTGACCACTCCCGTCGCGGGCAATCCAGTAACCTTAGCGAGCCCGTGGATACTTTTGCGCGTTGACGACCCGCCCAACGCGATGGGGGGCATATGATTCAACCGAGTCCTTTCCCCTCAAACGCGGACAACTACTGAACGGAGTTCTATTTTGGCACAGCTACTGGTTAGCATTCGCGACACCGCTGAAGCGGAATTAATCAATAACTGCAAAGTTGCAATTGTTGACGTCAAGGAACCGAATCGCGGCTCGCTAGGAGCGGCGACTCCAAACATGCTCGAAGCGATTTCGCGTATCATTCCGCAACCCCAAACCCTCAGCTTTGCGGCAGGCGAACTTTCGGATTGGATGTCGCCCTGTGGCCAGACTTTCAACCAGTCTCCCGGAAATTATTACAAGAACCTCTGGAACACATTCGATTTCATCAAGCTCGGCCTGGCTGGAACAGTTCAAAGCAACTATGACTGGCAAGTGCAATTAAAGCTGTTTTTTGACGATCTGCCGAGAAACAGCAAAACGAAACCGGTCGTGGTCTCCTATCTTGATTTCAAATCCAGCCAATCTCCCTGCCCAGCTGACCTCATTGAGTTCGCAAACTCGCTAGATGCGTGCTCGACAATCCTGTTTGACACATTCGATAAATCCAAGGACTCACTGACCACCCAAAGTTTGGCAGGAATTACGGGACTTATCGCAAAAGCGAAATCCCAGTCGCTCACCACGGTTTTAGCGGGTTCGATTACAACAGATTGCTTGAGTGATGCCTTAACTGCCCAACCAGACTTAATTGGTGTCCGCGGAGCCGTTTGCGACTCTCAAAGAACTGGCTCAATTACCCCCGAACGGGTTAACGAATTTGTCCGGGTTTTACAACAAGCGAATTAGAATCGCACCTCGAAATCGCAAAAATCAAATTGAAACGGATTTTGAAAAAAAACGGCGTTCGCAGAAAAAATTGTTGACATTGCAACCAACAGCCTCATATTGGATTCCAACAAGTGTGAGGCAAGGCGTGCCTCCGTTTTTCGAAATTTGAGTCCAATGCAACTTCGGTGAATTGGATTCGTTTTCGTTGACTGCCGGCGTTGGATTGCCAAAGATTTGCAGTTTAATAACGACCCGACAGCACAAAACAACTTATTCACGGATGGCTTTAGAGGCAGAAATGCCACAATTCGTAACGATTGATCTAGAAAGGAATTTGTTGTGCCAGAATCGGTATTAGAAGCAATCAGACACGGACAATGGGACTTTGAGCCAAATGAGGTCGATGTGGAGGAGTACAACTGCACTGCCGCTCTTCC
>JAALLA010000124.1:0-8194 GCA_011087765.1 Pirellulaceae bacterium | reverse complement strand
CGCGGCAAACTGCAGTTACAAAACTAAGAAGTTTTGCTGATCAGATCCGAGACAGTGCTGCGATCGAAGTAACAGACGTTCAAGAGACCTGGGACGAGGATGGTAACCTTGATTTTTCCTTTAAAGCGATGGGAATGAGCATCTCAGGCAAGATGACGGTCTGCGAGGAAAATGTCACCGTTTCGGGAACAATCCCATTTGCAGCACTTCCCTTCCGTGGCGCAATCGAAAGTCAGATTGCCGAAAAAATTGGCGAAGCCATGGGCTAATCCTAATTGACCAATCCCCATTGGCTAATACTAAATGCATTATTAGTGTGAGTTCCCGGGCCGAAAATCACACTCTCTGAAGGCGGTGGTTATCAATGAGCGATTTGACCGTCTCGGGATCGGGAATCCCGGAAACCGAAATCTCCATTCCGCTCTGCCCCGCACTCGAAACACCGATCATCCCAACCCCAAACAGCCTCTGAAACAGAGTTTGCTTGAGCTGAACGTTTCGAACATCTTGATGCCAGACTTCCGTAATGGACTTGGACAGAATCCCGCGCCGCAGACGCGTTCGCTGACTACTAACTGTCAACGTTGTTCCTTTGCAATTAATCCACCAAAGAAAAAATATGACAAACCCGATTAAAACCGCGCATAGCAGACACGTAACCAAAAACTCGACGGGACGATTTCGAAACATCGATGGATGTTGTTCGTAAAATATTTCTTCTTTTATAATTTTCATCACTCGGGAAAAAGGAGAGCAGTCATCTTTGACCACAATTTTACCGTTGGCTGCAAA
Organism: Pirellulaceae bacterium; assembly: GCA_011087765.1. GTDB lineage: Bacteria > Planctomycetota > Planctomycetia > Pirellulales > Pirellulaceae > Mariniblastus. The sequence continues at coordinate 7,402 of JAALLA010000124.1, read as the reverse complement.
ATGTGGGATACCTCAAGTCATTCGTTTTGGCGACAAACATATTGACTTCTTTTTTACGAGTTTTTCCCATGAATCAAGAGAGTCCCCAAAGCTCCCGCCCAACTAAATCGACTAACCGATGATCGCAGACCATATTTTCGGAGACCCAGCGAATGTCTTCATGAAACGGACGGTCTTGCTCATAAAATGGAACGACTTCTCTCAGTTGATGGTAAACAGAGGTTAGCTGGGGGCTGGTTTTTAACGGCAATCGGAATTCGATCCCCTGGCAGGCAGCAAGTAACTCAATCGCGATAATTTTTGCTGCATTTGAATTCATGGGGCCCAGACGTCTTGCAGCATAGGTCGCCATGCTAACGTGATCTTCCTGATTCGCACTGGTCGGCAAACTGTCTACACTGACGGAACTTGCGAGATGTTTATTTTCGCTGGTCAACGCTGCCGCCGTTACTTGAGGAATCATAAAACCCGAATTTAAACCACCGTCATTTGTAAGAAATGACGGCAACTCGCTTAAATGCCGGTCGATCAACAATGCAATCCGCCGTTCGGATAGCGAACCAATTTCAGCAATCGCATTGGCCAACATGTCCGCAACCAATGCCACGGGCTGCGCATGAAAATTACCCCCTGACAAAATTGCCCTGCCTTCAAAGAAAACAAGCGGATTGTCGGAGACTGCGTTCGCTTCATCGAATAACACTCTACCGGCGTGCCGAATCGAATCCAGGCAGCCGCCCATCACTTGCGGTTGGCAACGTAGCGAATAGGGGTCTTGTACTCGGCTGCAATCGCGGTGTGATTGTCGAATTTCACTATCCCTGAGTAACTCACGATACAACCGCGCGCAGTCCTGCTGCGCCCGGTGGTTTCGAATTTGATGAATCCGTTCATCAAATGGAGTGTCACTACCTTTCGCTGCATCGACAGACATTGCGCCTGCCACCACCGCCGCCGAAAAAACTCTTTGGCAATTGAAAAATCCAGCGAGGGCAAGAGAAGTAGAAACCTGAGTTCCGTTAATTAAAGCCAACCCTTCTTTAGGACCCAACACGAGTGGCGGGATACCCAACCGATTCAACGCTTCCGCCGCCGGCATCACAACGCCCTGCATTCGCACGGCCCCCTCACCGATCAACGCCAAACTCATGTGGGCCAACGGGGCTAAATCTCCGCTCGCTCCAACCGATCCTTGTGACGGTATACAGGGCAATACTCCAGCGTTAAAGCAGGCAACTAACGATTCAATCACAGCTACCCTTACACCGGAATAGCCACGGGCAAGGCTTGCCAATTTCAACAGCATCACCAACCTCACCACCGAATCATCCAACAACTCCCCGACCCCTGCACAATGAGAACGAATCAGATTGAGCTGAAGTTGAGCAAGATCTGCTGCCGGTATTTGCTGATGGGCAAGCAAACCAAAACCGGTGTTCAAACCATAGATCGATTCGCCAGAATCCAGCAGGTCTAAAACCGCCTGATGCGATCGCTTTACATTCTCCCAGCATTCCGTTTCCAATTGAATTTCAATCGGCCCCTCAAATGCTGACAGCAGGATTTCCTGAGAAAGACTCCCCGGTTGAATACAAAACTTCTGCATTGGTACATCCGATGAAAAAAATTGGAACAGCCATCATTTGATATGCCTCTCACCCTGCAGCTTTCAACGCACAAACGCCGGATACCCACTTTCAGGTAGGCCGAGGTAAACTCCTAGTCGCCGGCCATTGGTAATTTCAAACCCTTATCCTTGGCACACTGAATTGCATCGGCGTACCCAGCATCCGCATGCCGCATGACGCCCGTAGCAGGGTCGTTGAAGAGTACTTTCGCGATTCTGCGGTCGGCATCCTCCGTCCCATCGCAAACGATGACGGTCCCCGAATGCTGAGAAAAACCCATCCCGACACCGCCGCCGTGGTGCAAACTAACCCAGGTCGCACCGCTCGCGGTGTTCAAAAGTGCGTTTAACAGTGGCCAATCTGAAACCGCATCTGAGCCATCCTTCATCGACTCTGTTTCCCGGTTAGGGCTCGCCACCGATCCTGAATCCAAATGATCTCTGCCAATTACAATGGGCGCCGAAACCTCTCCCTTGCGCACCATTTCGTTAAAGGCCAAACCAAGGCGATCACGGTCTCCCAGGCCGACCCAGCAAATCCTCGAAGGAAGGCCCTGAAACTGAATTCGCTCTCGTGCCATATCCAGCCATTGATGCAGGTGAGGATCATCGGGGATTAGCTCTTTGACTTTTTGATCCGTCGCATAAATATCTTCCGGATCACCAGACAAGGCAACCCACCGAAAGGGTCCGATCCCCTTGCAAAACAATGGACGAATATAAGCCGGCACAAAGCCCGGAAAATCAAAAGCGTTGTCCAAACCCATCTCCAGCGCCACTTGCCGAATGTTATTCCCGTAGTCAAACACAGGAATCCCACGATGGTGAAATGCTAACATTGCTTCCACATGAGTCTTCATTGATTGCTTTGCAGCCAGAATGACTGATTCTGGGTTCTCACCTCTGGCAGTCGCGGCCTCAGATAGACTCCAACCAGCTGGCAAGTAGCCATTCAAAGGGTCGTGGGCTGAGGTCTGATCGGTAACAGCGTCAGGAGAGATTTCACGGCGAATCATCTCCGGCAGTATCTCCGCTGCGTTACCCAGGAGACCAACGGAAACGGGACTTGCATCGTCAATCGAACGGTGAATTAAATCCATAGCTTCGTCCAGCGTTCTCGCTTTGTGATCGACATAGCCCGTTGCAAGCCGCTTATCAATCCGCGACTCATCACACTCAATCGCTAAAATGGAAGCGCCTGCCATTGTCGCAGCCAATGTTTGAGCCCCCCCCATCCCACCAAGTCCAGATGTCAAAATCCACTTACCCGAAAGCTGGCCATCAAAATGCACCTTCCCCATCGAAACAAATGTCTCGTAAGTTCCCTGAACAATCCCCTGGCTTCCAATGTAAATCCAAGACCCAGCCGTCATTTGTCCGTACATCATCAACCCGGCTTTATCGAGCTCATGAAAGTGCTCCCAAGTCGCCCAATGGGGCACGAGATTGCTGTTTGCGATCAACACTCGCGGCGCATCCTCATGCGTACGAAACACGCCTACCGGTTTACCGGACTGCACCAACAACGTCTCATCCCGTTCCAGTGAACGGAGGGCATTTACGATTTGATCGAAACATTCCCAATTACGCGCTGCCTTTCCAATTCCGCCATAAACCACTAATTCGTTCGGATTCTCGGCAACGCTGGGATCCAGATTGTTCATTAGCATTCGCAAGGGAGCTTCCGCCAGCCAATGCTTACAACTAATTGTGGATCCAACCGGAGCCCGAACCGTTCGACTATTCGTTCCCATATTTATCTCCACAACTTTGGCGCAATGATTTTAATTTCATTGCATTTATAGTGATTTAAGCGACCGCCCGCCAACTCGACCTACCAAATTGACTAAACTGCCTGTTCACCAAGTGGACAACTCTCTGGTTTTGTTTCACCAATCAAACATGGTTCGATAGTGTTTACTGTTGAGAACAATTCAATATCTGAATTGGACTTTTTCAAATCCCCTGATTCGTTGCATCTCACTTTGCACCAACAATAACTTTGGATCCTTAATGAAAAGTATTTCAGGCAACGAAGTGGTATTTCGCGGATTCAACATCGCTACGATGGATCCCGATTCAGCGGAAATCAGCTGTGAACTTTCCAATGCGCCCCTCTGCGACTTAACCAAAAATTTAGAATACGGAATGCTGAGCGGGGCGGCGATCGGAGTCGAAGCCGGCAAGATCAAGTGGCTTGCGCTGGAGCACGAAATAGATCGGCATGAACTTACCTTCGCGCAGACCGTCCACGGAGAGGGAAAACTTTTGACGCCGGGATTGATCGATTGTCATTCGCATTTGGTTTTTGGAGGCAACCGGTCCGCGGAATGGGAACGAAGGCTAAATGGTCTTAGCTACGAAGACATAGCAAAACAAGGCGGTGGAATTCTCTCGACCGTTTCCGCGACGCGGAAAGCCACTGAAGAAGAATTATTCCAAACTGCCGCTGAGCGGATGAAGTCTCTCTTATCCGAAGGCGTGACAACTGTTGAAATCAAATCAGGATATGGATTGAATTTGGATTCTGAATTAAAGATGTTACGCGTTGCCAATCGACTGGGCCTAGAATTTCCGGTTTCGGTCGAGGCAACCTTACTGGCGGCCCATGCGGTCGCGCCAGAATTCAAAGGCAACCCGGACGGTTTCATTCAACATGTTTGCGATACTATCATTCCACAATCAGTCGAACTCTGCAGCTCAGTGGATGCATTTTGCGAAACAATCGCTTTTGACCTTGCTCAAACAGAGCGTGTATTTGAACGTGCAAGACAATTCGGTTTAAATATCAAAGTGCACGCAGAACAATTATCGCACACCGGCGCGGCAGCACTGGCTGCAAATATGGGGGCAATTTCAGCCGACCACCTTGAATTTTTAAGTGAGGACGATTGTGTAACATTGAGCAGCCAAGGTACAGTCGCAACATTGCTTCCAGGAGCTTTCTATTGTCTAAATGAAAAACAAAAACCACCCATCGCGGCTCTGCGCGAAAACCAGGTCCCCCTCGCAATTGCCACGGACTCAAACCCGGGAAGCTCGCCCGTACTGTCACTCCTTCTCATTGGTAATATGGCTTGCAATCTCTTCGGATTAACTCCCAGCGAGGCAATTGCGGGGATGACGATTAATGCCGCCAAAGCCCTTAACCTGGACAAGGAAGTAGGCTCCATTAACAAACAAAAACAAGCAGATTTCGCCACTTGGAACGTGAACTCGCCAACGGAGCTCGTTTATAACGTTGGTGGCAATCCATCCGCTGGCGTTTACAAGCTTGGAAAAAGGACTCAGTTTTGAACGAGCAGACTGAAACTGAATTTACAATCGATTCTGCCTTGGTTGAGACGAGCCCTGGTACCGAAGAGTGGAAAAACGATGTGCGTTTTTCTATTTCCAAGGGAACCATCACCCGTATTGAATATGGCTTGCCCCTTGACCAAACATCGAAATCAATCGAGGGCACTGCCATTCCCGCGATGGTCAATTCCCATAGCCATGCATTCCAACGCGGCTTTGCCGGAATGAGCGAATATCGAACCGAATCACAGGACAGTTTTTGGACTTGGCGCGAGCTAATGTACAAATTTGTTTCTGATCTTACTCCAGAAGATGTCTACATCATTGCCCGGCAGTTGTATTTAGAGATGGTTGAAGCAGGCTACAGCTGGGTTGGCGAATTTCATTATTTGCACAACAACCCATCGGGAAGTGCTTATGCAAATGCTACCGAAATGGCTGATTCGGTCTTGCGTGCTGCAGAGGATGCCGGCATCGGGATTACGCTCCTCCCCGTACTCTATCAACGAAGTGGATTCCAGACCAATCAAATCAACCGGGGGCAACGTCGGTTCGCACTTTCGCTGGATGAGTATTTTGATTTAGTTAACAACTGCCAAAAAAATATCACTGGCAACCCCAACGCATCTGTCGGAATTGCGTTTCATTCACTTAGAGCAGTTAGCTTCGAAGCCATCAAGGAAACACTTCAATATCGCCAAAACCATTTATTGAATTCCAGTCTTCACATACACGCTGCAGAACAGCAACTCGAAGTTGACGATTGCATAGCGTCGACCGGAAAACGCCCCATCCAGTATCTTCTTAATTCATTCCAAATCGATGAATCCTGGTGCTTGATTCACGCGACCCACATGAATCCTGAGGAAATCGAGGGACTTGCAAACTCGGGAGCTGTCGCTGGAATTTGCCCCACGACCGAAGCCAATCTTGGCGACGGGTTTTTCCCCGCTTCTCGGTTTTTAAAGCACGGAGGGCGAATTTCGATCGGCAGCGACAGTCACTGCTCAGTTAACCTACGAGAAGAATTACGCTGGCTCGAATATGGCCAAAGACTGATCAGCGGGCAGCGGGCTGTGCTTGGCACACCTCACCTTTCCACCGGTAGAAGACTCTACTCCGAATGCGCGTTCAGTGGCGGGCAAGCCATCGGAATCAAGACCGGAAGACTCGCAGTCGGCTACCGGGCTGATCTTTTAATTTTATCCCCCGACCACCCTACAATTTCTAACGTATCGAAAGATCGAATACTGGATCGATTTATATTCCTCAACACTGGGTCTCCAATCCAACAACGGATGCTGGGAGGTGAATGGATTGAAGAAACAGAACTCACCGAACAACTTCACTGTTCAAGAATCGCCTTCAATCAACTCAATCAAAAGTTTTTTGAAGGATCTTGATTTTAAATTCGAAGTGGGGAATGACGTGGTGCCAGTGTCGAAAGCAACGGTTAATATTTTTTTGGGGGCCAGTCCTGATTACAAGTTGGGTTCCCAACAGGAGTTGTTACAATGTTCGGCTTACCAGCAATGCAAGTCTTCTGAACCAAAATATGCTAAAGCGAATCTGGCAACTCATTAAGATGACGTTTTCGATTTGGGGAGAATCGAATGCCTCCCGAATGGCAGCCGCGTTGTCTTACTACACCATGCTTTCTCTTGCGCCTTGCCTGATGATGGCGATTGCAATTGCGGGATATATTTACGAAGATTCCGTTGTCGAAAATGAAATCATTCGACAAGTCAAACTGATCTCAACACCCGAAATTGCAGAGACAGTCAAAGGCTTGATTCAACGAGCCTCTCAACCAAGATCCGGGATCGTAGCAGGCACAATAAGTGTTTGCGTTCTTGTCTTCGCGGCCTCTGGAGTATTCACCCAGCTTTATGACACGTTCAATCGTATCTGGGGAGTTTCCTATCAAGGACTTGAGGGACTTTTGTTTACCATTCGAAAACGATTGATTGGGGTTGGCATGGTCCTCGTCGTTGGGATCATGCTCATCGGAGCATTAATTACCGACTCGATTATGGCCTATATAAGTACGATGGTAGAAGGCTACCCGCAACTGGTCACATGGCTGAGCCTATTCGACCGGAGCCTTTCCTACCTACTCATGCCTCTCGTATTTACGCTTATGTTTTGGTTTTTCCCTGCCACAAAAATCCATTGGAAAGACGTTTGGCCGGCTGGTATTTTGACGGCAGCCTTGATCGCGGGCAGTCGCTACCTAATTGGCTTCTATCTTAAATTCTCGACTACCAGCGAGGTCTACGGTGCGATGGGTTCACTCGTCGTCATTTTAATCTGGGTCTACATCACCGGTTTGATGGTCTTTTTCGGAGCCTCATTCAGTCATGCATGGGCAGATACATTTGGCTCGCGAAGTAATTTCCTAAAACCCCAAACGACCGATCAATCGGAAATCGCCCCATAAACGCTACCATTAGTTAGCTCCCTTAATCACTCTCACAC
>JAALLA010000123.1 GCA_011087765.1 Pirellulaceae bacterium | reverse complement strand
CTGCTCGCCACTAACGACACTTGCTCACCTGCGTGGCTTACTCGAACCACGCGATTGTCGACTTGCGTCGTCCCGCCATCGCCATCGGGCAACAACACCTTAAACTCGCTTTCTTCACGACTCATTTTTAACCGAGAGGGGTCAAGAACGTCGAATCGCGGCGGGAGCAGATGCGCAATTGAAACTCTCGTATCTTCTTTCTCGAGAACGGGAACCACCGGTGAAGCATCGACAGGAACCGAAGCTCTATGGACTTGAGCATCGGTCGCTAAACCATCTAGCTCCGCATCCAGACGTTCGTTCGTCACAGTATCTGCGACCGTCGAAACATTTTTATCTAAATATTCTTGAGCCGGGGGATCATTACGATTCAGATCAACCGAATGGGTTTTTGCAACGCGTTTCTTTTTCGGAGGAACTAAGTCAGAACTACCAACCTTTTCGCTGGGATCCGACTTTGCATTTTTCTTAACTGGAGGAGAACCATCTTTGTCAGGCGACGCTTCCGGTTTATTACGACGCTTCATTTTTACCGGCGGATCGTCGGCCTCGTCGACTCCTTCAATCGGTTTTATTTTTGATACTTTTTTGCGGTATTTTGCCTTCGAGGATTTAACTTTTGAACTCGACTTCCAACGAGTCTTCTTGCTCTTAATGTTAAAATCAGGTTCGGGAGGCGAAGGAACGTCGGTTTTTTCGCTGCCGCTCAATCCAATCTCTACAACGGCTTGACAATGTGGGCAACCGACTGCCTGTCCAAACATCTCGGGGGTGACTCCAAACTGCCCCGAACAATGATCACAAGTATGCACCTGCTGTGGTTGTTCCACATTCTTCGGTTCGTCAAATGCGTCAGCTGGAATTTCGATTGCCTGGGCGCAAGACGGACACGCAACCACCTGTCCCGCTTGCGTTTCCGCAACCTGGAACGGTTGTTGACAACTCGGACACCCTAAAGCCTGGAGTTTCATTTCTCGAAGTCCGCCAAAATCCCAACCAAATAACACCCGCATCCTACCAGTTTCATCGGCGATTACGAAAACCAGAATGACCGGTTGATTCAATCGGGGCCGAAATAACGCCCGAAAATTCAGATTCAATGCAATGTATTAAAAATTCGGTCACCTGCGTCCCCCAGTCCTGGCACAATGAAGTTGTCTCCGTTTAGCTTCTCGTCGATAACACAAGTATGTATTTCCACCTCGGGAAACTCCACGTTCACTTTTTGGATACCCTCCGGTGCCGCAATAATAGATAGAAGCTTTACCGTCGGAACGCCCCAGTCCCGCATTTGCTCACAGGCCAGTGTCGCAGATCCTCCAGTGGCCAGCATGGGGTCTAAAATCAACGCCACGTCAACCGGGGCGGAAACAGGCAATTTGCTGTAATAATGGACCGGTAGAGCGGTTCGCTCGTCACGATAAAGGCCCAAGTGCCAAACCTCGGCTTCCGGAATCAGGCCCAGCACAGGCTCAACCATGGAGATCCCCGCACGCATAATTGGAATCAATCCGACCCGACCCGAAATTGCCGCACCCTCCATGGCTTGAATAGGTGTTTCAATCATGGCACGGGTTGTTGGAAAATCTGCTGAAGCAAAATAAGCTAATATCTTTGAAAGCTCAGCAACCGAGTGGCGGAAAGCAGACGGCGGTGTCCCCTTTTTCCTTAGGCTGGTCAAATGACAATCGACTAAGGGATGATCAAGCACTCGGGTCTTACTCATTACCACACTCCCAAACAACGATTCGCTGATGCAAAAATTCCTAACTAGAATCATAAACCGTAACCGACAGTTCTTAAACCCTCCCAGATGAGCTCCCAGCTCTCAAAGCCCCTGCGGCTTAACAAGCTGCGCCTTGACTAACCAAAAAACAGAACTAAATCCAGAAACTTAATGCGAAACTGCATTGTTCAAATCCCGTTGCTAGTCATTTTAATTTTCTCTTTTAGTGGAGTCGTGGGGTGCAATCCCCCAGCACCGCGAAAAGGGAAAATTGTCGGCAGCTCTATGAGCCCCACATTAAAAGGCACACATTATTCAATTAGCTGCCCTGGCTGTGAAATTGAATTTAGTTGTGATCTTGAGCAGGCAGACCAACGGGAGACGGTTGTCTGCCCAAACTGCGGCACCTCTGCCGCACGCAACCACTGGACGCCCATTGCCGCAGACCCTGTCTCAGTTCTCCCCAATTCGCAAATTCAAAGGTGGGACGTCATTGCATTCGAGCGCACACCTCCCGCTGGCATAGATTCCAATCACGAATTGATGACAAAGCGTGTTGTCGGATTGCCGGGAGAGACCATCCGTTTCGAGAATGGGAACATATTTGCTAATCAAGTTTTAATAAGCAAACCGCTTCAACTCCAAAAACAAATGCGCGTGCTCGTCTGCGACTCCAAATTTCAATCCAATCCTTCCTTAAATTGGATTTTGACACCCGAGAACAAATGGAAGTTCGCCAATGGAATCTTTCAAATGAACTCGCCACCAACCGATGGTAAATTCAATTGGTTTGGATTTCGCTACCAGAAAAATTACTTTCGAACCGACGATAGCCCAGCACCGGCAGCCGTGGAAGATTTTTACGGCTACAATCAATCGCTCAGTCGAAAACTGAACCCAATGGACGAGGTTTTCGTAGAATTAAACACACAGCTCAATGATGGTATTTTAGGTTGGCGATTTGAAGTCCAAAACGAACTCTATGAGTTCCAGATCGATGCTGCCTTGTCAGAGCTACAAATCCTCGGTGGCAAACCTGATGCAAATCCAAATACGAAACTATTCGAAGCGGGTATTTCCCCCCCCTTGAATCCACGCAAGCCGACTCGGATTGAATTTTCCTCATTCGATCGGGTTTTAAGAGTGCTCATTAACGGCAACGAACTATGGACGCACCTCTTGGGTGCCTCCGACTCGCCGTCCCCAAAGGCAAAACTCTCCTTCGGGGCAAACAGTGTTGGCGTAAAATTCGAGCGCATTCGAATTTGGCGGGATCTTTATTATTTCGGCGGTAAAGCTCCTAACGAACCGTCCAACTCAACGACAACTCCCGGGTATTTCGTGATTGGCGACAATGTACCACTGTCCCACGACAGCCGGCACTGGGAGCAACCCGGTGTCGCCACTGAAAACGTCAAAGGGAAGGTGATTTTTAAATAATTTCGCGTATTTTGACCTGCTCATCAACGTAGGATTGAAACGCAATTAAGGTTACAATTCAGGTTTAATCTCCATACACCACGGCCATTTATTACGGATCTCCATGAACCGACGATCGAAACGAACGAGTTCTTTTCCCGACAAGAAGCGGGCGAAGATGCCTCCGATCAAGGAAACTATAGTCGCCGATGAACCGTCGCGTGGAATTTTTGGTTTCTTTCGAGACTTTGGCGTCCGCGAAACTATCGAGTCGGTTATTATCGCGATTGTTTTGGCGTTGATGTTCCGTGCCTACGAAGCCGAAGCATTCATCATTCCGACGGGGTCGATGGCGCCTTCCCTGCAAGGCCAGCACATGGATCTCGAATGTCAAAACTGCAAGTTGCGGTACCGCTCGGGTGCAAGTAAGGAGAACTCAGAAACCAATCCAAAGCAATTTGTCGACAGCACGTACTGCCCAATTTGTCAGTACAAAACAAAAGTCTACAACACGAAAGAACCGGATCATAAATCGAACAATGGCGACCGGATTTTAGTCAACAAATTTGTTTACGACTTCAGCGAACCAGAACGCTACGATGTTATCGTTTTTAAAAACCCCAACGACGGAAAACAAAACTATATTAAACGCTTAATTGGGTTACCTGGAGACAACCTCCTTATCGAAAACGGCGACATTTATGTGATGGATGAAGTCGAAGGTAAATATGAAAAATCTATCACTCGTAAACCACCTGAAAAATTAAAGAATGTCCTTCAGACAGTTGACGATACAAACCACATTGGCGAACGCTTGACCGACGTTCAATGGCCCTCTCGTTGGCAGGCGTTTGATGGTTCGAACCAATGGACCATCGACAACACAGGGGAAAACCCTGTATTTCGCTCCAGCGCTCAACCCGAACCCCACTGGTTAAGGTATCGCCACTATCAACCCCTTAAGAACGAGTGGAGCACGATCAGTTCAGGATTATTGCCGACTCGCTTTAGGAATAATAAATTACCACCTGGGAGACTCATTGGAGACCAGTACGGTTACAACGACGGTGTCTACCAAGATAACGAGGCGCTCGTCAGCACTCAAAACCTTGGCCTCCACTGGGTAGGCGACCTAGGACTTGAATTCTGGGTCGACATCCAATCATCCGCAGGTACGCTGATGTTTGATGTCGTAGAGGGCGGAGTCCATTTCGTCTGCGAAATTGACATCGCCTCTGGCAAGGCTACGCTGAGCGCCCAGGACGACGCCTCCGAAGCGAAAGTGACGTTTCAGAACGCTAACGGCAACCCCGTTGAAACTCCAACTGGTAAGACAAAAATTAATGGCGCTGGTTCTCATCACATCATGTACGTGAATGCCGATGACCGTTTGAACCTCTGGATCGATAATAAATACGTTGAATTTGATGCTGCCTCTTTTTCTCGGAACGGAATTCCAATTCCGACCTACTCAGCTGAGGAACCTGGAGACGCTGAACCCGCCGGGATCGCGGCGAAGAATGCCGATTTGGAAGTAACTCGAATTAAGGTTTTACGCGATCTCTACTACACATCCGTTAAAGGGCAGGGGCCTCTCGGTAGTCCAGTCTCTACGGAAAACGAAACGGGCGAGAGCATTTCGATTATCGAGGGCTATCATCGCGATCCTGAGTCGTGGAGCACCGCGGGCGCAGAAGAGTTTTTCACCGCCAAAAAAGGCCAAACTGAGCCGATGTTTCGACTTGAAAAAGGGAAAACACGAGAGAAAGATCAATTTCTTCCGATGGGAGACAACAGCCCACGAAGTCTCGACGGCCGTGTTTGGGATGGAGAAAAATTTGTCGAGCGCGATATGCTAATCGGACGCGCGATGCTGATTTACTGGCCACACACTTTAAATAAGCCCGTTAAATATTTCCCTAATTTCAATCGCATGGGATTTATAAAATAGCTTCTTGATCACCAAGTTGCGGTTCCGCGTTTCGAACCGCCACGTAATTTCAGACAGCCACTGCCTGCAAAATACACCCCTAAGTTCATGGAGGAACCAAATGCCAATACTTGAAGCCGAAGGCTTGGTGAAAATTTATGGCCGGCGTAGGGTGGTCGATGGAGTTTCACTAAAAGTAGACCCCGGTGAAATCGTTGGCCTACTCGGGCCCAACGGAGCTGGCAAAACGACTTCCTTTAAAATGATGTGCGGACTCGTTCGCCCTGATCGCGGAAGAGTTTTTCTTCAAGATTCCGATGTGACTCAATGGCCTCTCCACGAACGAAGTCGAAGTGGAGGCATGGGATACCTACCGCAACAAGCCAGCGTTTTTGGGAAACTTTCAGTTGAGAAGAATTTAAAGGGTGTCATGCAGTTGCTTGGATTTAGCCGAAAGCAACAGAAAACGCGAACCGAGGAATTACTTGACCAATTCAAAATTGGACATATTCGTAAAACCAGGGCAGGGAAATTATCCGGTGGAGAGCGTCGACGATTAGAGATTGCTCGATGTCTTGTTTCCGAACCCCAGATCATAATGCTGGACGAACCGTTTGCTGGAATTGACCCAGTCACCGTTCAGAGTATTCAAATAATCATCAAATCGCTTGCTACCGACGGAATCGCAGTCCTAATTACCGACCATGCGGCTCGTGAAATTTTACAGATTACCGACCGCACCTATGTCGTCAGCGAAGGCCAAGTCCTGTGCAGTGGAAGCCAGGAAGAAATTCTTTCCAACCCTGACGTACGAAATAAATATCTTGGCGACATCGAAATTCAAACCACACATTCCACCCCAACACCGACTGCAGGACTGACTTCAACCCAAGACACGCCCATAATTGGTGAAGAGACACCGGAGATCAATCCAACCGACTTCCCCAATAACGAGGATCTCCCATCAAGTCATCCCACGGCTAATCACAATCCGACGCCAAAGTTTCTCCAACGCACGCACCAACAGCGGGGTCTTGATCCTGCAGAGCAAGAGGTGATGGCTGCACTGAATGCGGCAGGTCGAGACACTTCCGGTGGAAACGATCAGATTTCAAATAGACCCAAAATAGTCTTCGCTGACGTCGAGCAACCGAACAATAAGAAAAAATCCTTCTTCAAATCAAACGACCTTGATTAGCCGATTTTTGTTCGCCCCACTCAATTGATTTCAAATATCAATTCACCTTGGTGAGCTTCTGCGTCTCAGATTTAAGCTGACCGCAAGCGGCGAGAATGTCCCTTCCGCGAGGGGTTCGAATGGGAGCAGGCAGCCCTTTTGAATTAAGGTAGCCAGCAAACTTCTCGATAGTCTTCCAATCCGAGCACTCGTAAGCCGTTCCCGGCCACGGATTAAACGGAATCAAATTAATCTTGGCGGGTATTCCCTCCAATAACTCCACCAATTCCCGACCGTCTCGCAGACTGTCGTTTACTCCTTTGAGCATGACATACTCAAACGTAATCCGACGTGCATTGGAAAGCCCTGGATAATCGCGACAGGCTGCCATTAGTTTTTCAAGCGGATACTTACCGTTAATCGGCACCAATTCGTCGCGCAATTCATCTCGAGTTGCATGGAGTGAAATAGCCAACATGACTTTAATTTCTTCACCCGTCCGATAAATCCCCGGAACAACGCCGGAAGTCGAAAGCGTAATCCGTCTCCGGGAAAAACAAAGCCCATCACCATCCAAGGCGATCAACAGCGCACTTTTTACATTCTCAAAATTAAACAGCGGCTCACCCATCCCCATCATCACGATGTTGGAAATCTTTCGGCCTTCCAGCGGAGCAATCATTCCGGGTACCGGTTCCATTCCAACAAAATCTGAAAGCCGGTGCCGAGCGAGCATAATTTGGCCAAGAATTTCATCCGCATGCAGGTTCCGCACCATCCTTTGCGTCCCCGTATGGCAAAACGTACAGCTCAAAGAGCATCCGACCTGACTCGAAACACATAAGGTACCCCGATCGGTTTCAGGAATATAAACCGTTTCAATTTCTACGGGGGCGCCGGCTCCACGCGGTGGAAATCGCAACAGCCACTTCCGGGTTCCATCCTTTGAAACTTGCTCTTCTACAATTTCCGGGTGGGTAATTGAATAAAATTGTTTGAGCTTTGATCGAAGCTCTTTTCCGAGGTTTAGCATTTCATCAAAATCGTGAACGCCACGGACATAAAGCCAATGCCATATTTGATGGACGCGCATCTTTGCTTGATTTTCGGGAACACCGATCGCCTGAAGCTCTTCCTTAAGCTGGCTCCGGCTCAAACCAATCAAGCGTTTTTTCTGATCTTCCATTTCCCATCAATCAATTCTTGAGACATTCAGTCTTTGCCTCGTAAACAAAATTCGCAATGCATGAATCGGTAGACCACCTCGTGCCCGACCTCTAATCACAAACCACTTCGGACGCCGGCTCACTTTTTGACAAGATTGTAGTCTGAAGGCTTTTTCCCTTTTTCAAACGTCCCGAAACCAAAAGCGGTTGGGTTGTACTCGTCAACGTAATTCACATTCGCCTTTTCGGGAATATCCTTTTCCATTCCAACACACCAAAAGCTTGCATTAACAACCAATCGGCGAAGACCCTCGCTCTCGAAATCGGTTGAAGCTCCCATCGTCGTACAAAATATTCGGGATTTTCCACCAGCTTCCTGCGGATGAGACTGCACCCAGGCGATTGGCATCATCGGATTGTTTTTTGGTCCCTCGACGGGTTTTGCATCGGGAGTCATTCCCGCAAGCACTGCCCCGTCTAAAAGAACAGTTGCGGTTTTGGGCAGGTTTCGAATTCCATAAACGTCCGATGGCCCCCAAACATCTGTTACTCCCTTAAGAATCGGATTGGACTTGTTGGCCTCGACAATCACTCCACGACAGCTTTCAGATTTATGACGCCCGTGATGGTTGATCCACGTATCTCCAAGTATTTGTTGGCCAAAGCCACCCTTCCACTCATTCGAGTTAAATCCATATTGTTTGTAAGAACTTTTCGAATCACCACCGAAATTAAAAGCATGAGTCGAAGTGCGTGTACCAATGATAGGTTTTCCCGCCTCGACATAATCCACAAAATGCTTCATCTGATCATCTGGAAGATTGCGAAAACGCAGCCCCAAAATCAACAAGTCGGCAGAATCGATCATTTCCATTCCTGGAATATTTTTTTGATAAGAAGGAACAATTTCACCTGATTTAGGATCGATGGGAAACAGGACGGTACATTTAAAACCAAAACGCACCGCGAGTATTTTCCCAAGCATAGGCATCGCTTGCTCACTCCGATATTCGTCATCGCCAGCAATTAGAACAATGTGCTTCCCGTTCCCCGGTCCCTTAAAGCCATCGTACTGACACCACAACTGCTCCGTCGGGGTGCTGCCTCGGTTAAACTCATTTTCCATTGCCTGAACTTGTGCTTGGTTCGAGAACGCTACAACGCAGATGACCGCCAAAGCGTAAACTCCCGTTACTCGTCTTAAAAGGTAGTTCATTATCAGTCCTTATCTTGCCCTTGGTTGAAATCTGGGATGGGATTCTCTTCGCCTAAAATAACCGCAAACTCTCTCTCTAACTGCAACGCCGTCTCCGGGTACTCTTTCAATAGTTCGCACTGTTCTTCCGGATCACTGGAGAGATTGTACAACTGAAATGGCCGCTGAAACGGTTTTCCTTTCGGCATTTCACGACCGCCAGAGCCATTTCCAAGAATCAACTTCCAGTTTCCCTTGCGAATCGCAAAAACTCCTGCAGCAGAGTGGTGAATCACGGCTCTTTTACGATGATACACTCGGTCAGGCAATGCAAGCGCTGAAGGCAAAAAAGAAAAACTATCTTCCGATTGAGTTGAATCCACAACGACGTCAGCCGCCTCGCATACGGTAGCCAGAATATCGGTCAGGCAAACTACGCTCGAGTTACTGACACCCGACTTAATCTTCCCCGGCCACCGGACTAAAAAAGGTACCCGATGTCCCGCTTCGTAAATATCAGCCTTCGTCCCGCGAAAAATTCCGTTGGCCTGATGATGGCTCGGCAAATAGCCCTGAACCGTATCATCATCCACATGATCTGAATTAGAACTTACCTGCGGTACTCGCTTCATGAATGATCCATTGTCACTGGTCACCAACAACAGCGTATTCTCAGCCACACCCGCTCGATCCAAAGCGTCGATGATCCCCCCGACCGTCCAATCGACCTGAGCCACAAAATCTCCGTAGGGGCCCAACTCTGTCTTGCCTTGAAATTGTTCCATCGGAATCACCGGCTTGTGAGGAGCAGGCATGGGAAAATAAAGGAAAAAAGGTCGCCCACCCTTCGCGCTTTGACGAATAAACTCATCGGCCTTGTTCAGCAAGTGACTTAAACTCGCCCGATGATCAAAATCTTCACTTACCTCGCCTCGGCGCAGAAACTCCGGGAAGCCGCGTTTCTCGATCACTTTTTCCGGTACGGATGTGGCGCTGCCATTTTCCAAATACACATAGGGACTCATGTCTAGCGAAGCTGGAATAATATAGGAGTAATCAAATCCATGTTCGCGAGGACCGTCATCTACCGGTTGGCTGAAATCTACCCAGGCATCTTTTTTATCACGAAAGTGGACAGCGTTTTTGGGGAGCTCTGATTTACTTCGCCACCCTAAACCGAGGTGCCATTTCCCGATGCAGGCCGTCCTGTACCCAACCGACTGCAGAAGGTCGGCTACGGTTGGCTGCCCCCCATCGATCAATGGCTCAGAATATCCATTCAACACTCCCTTTTTCAGGCGCGTCCGCCACGCGTATCTACCGCACAACAACCCGTATCTTGTCGGGGTACAAACACTGGAACCGGTGTGCGCGTCAGTAAATCTCATCCCCTCGCGGGCCAACCGGTTGAAGGCCGGAGTTGGAATTCCGGAAGACGGATTATTTGGCTCGATATCGCCAAACCCTAAGTCGTCGGCCAGCACCAAAACGACATTCGGACGCTGGGGAGCCATCACCAACTCCTCCGCCACCCCAGATCCCTGCCAGCCAACAGTTACCGCCAAGACAACTAATAGATTGAAAAACTTCTCCATCCAGGAACCCTCATCTTCGCTTAAGATCTTGTCATGAAATTCTGTTGGAGAAAATGAGAAGTCACTCCGATCGCGGAGGAAATCACAGGTAGTGACTAATTGAAGTCGATCAAACTAAAGACCGGATACTTCTCAAGTTTCTGGAGTCCCTCAAGAAACTGGAGGTGAATCAAAAAGGCACAACCAGCCACCTTTCCTCCGCACGATTCAATCATCTCACAGCAGGCCTGAACCGTTCCGCCAGTTGCAAGCAAATCATCAATCACCAAAACATTTTGCCCCTCTTGAATACCGTCGACGTGCATTTCAAGGGTATCCGAGCCATACTCGAGATCGTAACTGTAGCTGTGTTTTTCGAACGGCAGCTTCCCCGGCTTTCTAATTGGAACCATGCCGACACCTAAACGCATTGCAAGTGGCACAGCAAACAGAAATCCTCGCGCCTCAGCGGCAGCTATCACATCGATCTTTTCGTCTTGATATTTCTCCACAAACTGATCAATGCAGGCAGTTAAAGCAGCATGGCTTCCCAACAGTGGAGTAATGTCTTTAAAAGTGATTCCCGGTTTGGGGAAATCAGGAACGTCGCGAATAAAGTCAACTAGATTGATCGAATTTGAGGTTTGCGTCATCAGGCTCTCAGCTAATTCTTATTTGCTTAAACAAAATGGTCGTTACCATCTCAGGAATCTTTTCTGCAGTTCAATAATTATATCCGCAAAACGAAAGTGGCACTAGCACTTGAGCCGGCGGGAGTATTACCGCCAGTTCGACTCCAAGCCCGTTGCAACCGACACTCATTTGATGTCGCACCCGCGAAAACTGACTAGGTTATCGACAGCTTTGGCCTAAGCTAGTCCCGTCTCGGTTTCCTACCTCACGTAGCTTAAAAACCCAATCGGAGGTAGACTGGCCCGCTGCCAGCAGAACACCGGGACAAGACCGTGGCCAACTCAAAACTCAAACGTTATATCCATGCCACGATTGGACTTCTGTTCGTTATCGTAGCCGCGGTTGGCGCGGTGCTGCCGGGTATTCCGACCGTTGGCCCGTTGATGCTGGCCTCCTTCTTCCTCTTGAAAAGTTCGCCAGCGCTAGAAAAGCGACTGGTGCGTAACCGTTTTTTCGCAAAATATCTTGCCTATATCGACGGGACCACTCCCATGACCAACCGGATGCGAATCTCATCCATTTTAATGATGTGGTTGAGTATCTCGATCAGTGCGGTTGTTTCAATGGCCACTGGCAATATCAAGTATTGGCTGATAGGCATTCTAGTAACCGCTGGTTTGATCGGTACCGTTTTCATTTGGAGATACCGACGAAAAGCACCGGAAATACAATCCAACTCCGATTAAATTCCAGAACCCCCGGAGAAGAGAAATCACCCGAATCGCTAGGCCAGCGGGCTCACGAGAACCGAACCTATGCTGCGTCACCCTCGGTTCGCTGTAGAGCTTCGTCCGAGATATGACCATCCTCGCTTACGTCTTCGAATCGAACACTGACCCGTTTTGAGACTCCCGATTCCTGCATCGTAATCCCGTAAAGCGTTGTTGCGGCTGTCATGGTCTTTTTTGAGTGAGTCACAATTACAAACTTCGTCCACCCGAGGAAACTCTTCAGAACGTCGACGAAACGACCAATGTTAGCCTCGTCAAACGGAGCGTCGACTTCATCAAGCACACAGAAGGGACTGGGGCGAAATTGAAAAATAGCCATCAACAACGACACTGCTGTCAACGCCTTCTCGCCACCACTGAGGAGACTATTACTGAACTCAGGCTTTCCCGGTGGCGTCGCAATAATTTCCACGCCCGCCTCCAGAGGGTCAACGTCAGCCTCAAGAATGATGTCGGCCTTGCCGCCACCAAAAGTCTGCCTGAATAACTTCTGAAAATTCAGGCGGATGGCTTCTAGGGTTTCAACAAACAACTTACGACTATCGTTATCGATACGAACAATGATCTTTTCCAGAGTCTCTTTAGCCTGGACAAGATCCTGGTACTGTTCGTCCATCGCGAGGTAACGCCCTTCGAGTTCCTCAAGTTCTTTGAGGGCATCAAGGTTGACTGAACCAATCGAGCCAATCTTTTTTCGAAGTTGGCTAATTTCAGCATCAACCTCATCACGCTGTTCTTGTTCTTCGTCGGACGGCGATTCTTCCTGTGTTGCCAGATCAATCCCATAATCATCTAGCATTCGTTCGGCCAACTGGGAACGCTGCATGCCAATTTTTTCGATCCGCATTTTGGCTGAGTTTATTCTCTCTTCTATCGAACGCAGTGAATCGCGTTCCGAATTTAACTCAGCTGACATTTCGCGGCGCGTCTTATCGACCGCAAGCCGATCCTCGGTGAATTGCGTCAACAAATCCGCGAGTCCATTTTTCCGAGAAGTCAATTCAATAATTTCGGCGTTGGATTGCTCAATCCCTTCTTTCGCAGCCTGAGTTGCCGTCTCATCGCCCTCTCGTTGCGACGCCAGCTGAGCCTCCACTTTTTGCAACTCTTCATATTCCATTCGGATGTGATTGACCCGTGATTGAGCGCCCGACATCACCTGCTCAGCTTTCGCGAGCTTTACCTTTGCCGCAATGAGCAATTGCTCAACTTCGACTCGCCTTTCAGCCGACTGTGTTGACTCCGACTCATCCCGCTCAATGGCCAATTGCAACCGTTTGATTTCAGACTCACTTTCAATCAAACTCGCTCGATCAGCTTCTAATTTACCGCTAACCGCTGTTAACTTTTCATCATGCTGAGCCAACTCTTGATTCGCAGTCTCCAATTGAGACTCAGTTTGTTGAATCTGTTTTTCAGCAGCCATCGCTTGATTTTTTTGATC
>JAALLA010000122.1:7625-13288 GCA_011087765.1 Pirellulaceae bacterium | reverse complement strand
TAATTCGCCTTGGTAACAACACAAAACAGAAACCTAAATTCGAACTTTACAATCTCCCGCAGGATCCACACGAGACACTAAATTTATTCGAAAAGAACGAGGCTGAAGCGAAACGAATGCTCGGACTGTTAGCTGATTTTGACGTATCAATCCGACGTAGCATCGATGGAAAAGACTATCCTGAGGGGGAAGTGCTCGACGGCAATCCCGAACCTCGATTCTGGAACACCGTCGATGTTTACAAACCTTTTATCCAGCAATGGCAAAACCGGCCCGAGTATTCAGGCTGGTTAAAGAATCGACAAAAAGCGAAGCGGAACAAAAAGAACCACCCCTAAACCCTGCGATTACGCAGCCCCTCTGGCGGGCTTCCCTCAAGCCTTAATTGCGCAAATAAAATTCATACTCAACCGTTGGCTTAAAACATTCGCCAGGGGCGACCGACGCCTTCCAATTGACGACGGTACTATTGTTGATCGGATCTCCTCCCTGATTGGACCAGTCATTGGGATTGAATCCCTCAAGCTTGGTCGTTCCCTCATCGGAAACGGTATTTGCCTTTCCGCCGAACCGAAGACTAACTTCAACGGGAACCTCAGACTCTTTATTGTTAGCAAGTTCTGCGGAAATCTTCCCTTTCACAAGTGAGTAGTTCGAATTTCGCCACTTAATTGCATTCAGCTCGCGGCCAGTTTCTTTATCGTCGACTTTAGCCTTCAAATCCACCGAAACGGTCATCGGCAGGCGACAAATTCCACCGGGAGACGTGTAGGTAAGCAGTTCCTGCGCGAGGGGTTGAAAGCCGTCGACCAACATTGCAGCACCTGTCGTCCACGGAACATTAGTATCGTTGATTAGATCAATTTGGTGCCAGACTTCGCTGTCCGAGACAACTAATGGCGATCTGCGATTACGACCAGAAGCGAATTGATAGGGAGAATGCTGAACCGTTACATTCCAAGTATAAATATCCCGATAAGCCACGTCCGCTTTTAAAATTCGAACACTCGCCCGCTCACCTTTTTTCAACGACATTGGCTTAAGTTCGTAGACAAACAAATCATTCCCACTACTTGCTGTTAGATCAGCAGACAACCCGTCAACCACTCCTTCAGAATTACCAGTCGCGCGGGAACTTCGAAAATCACTGGTAGTCTGGGAATAGAGTGCGTTACTGAACATGCCGTTATCGAACTGATCGACCGCCTGATTGCCCATTACTTGAGGCGCCGCTGCCGGGAGTACATTCTTCAAACTGGCTTCCAGCACCATTGGGCTTGGTGATGCCTTAAATCGAAAATTAGGCACACCAACGACAACATGCAGTGGGACATCAATTAAATCTTCCGAATCGTTGATAATCTCTCCCTGCATCAGGATCTCTGCCGTTTTTGCAGCCGCCCGTTTAGCCTCAGTGCCTGACGCATCTCCTTTGAATACAAATGGCTTATCGGTCAGATTTAATCGATAGGTTGGAATCCAGCGGATCCCCGGACAAAAGTACATCAGGCTCAATTCAACCTCGGTGTTTGGCAATCCAAAATCAAACGTTAACTTCTTCTCACGCTTCAACTTTTTCATATTCTGTTTGAGGGTTGTTTTCATCCCCTCAACCGTCAGATTAGAAACGGAATCGGCGGCGATCATCATATCACCCGTTTCGGTACGCAATAAAAAATGCGTTCCTAGAATCGTGTCCACTAAAACCTCGGACTCGACCGCTCCGCCTACACTGTCGTGTTGGCCGTGAACTGTGCGATTATTTTTTTCAGGCATCAACTCGCGATTCGCCAGCACCTTGAGGAGCACGCCTTTAACCACTTCCGATTTTTCGCCTCGAATCCGCAAAGAACACGACGCCCCAAGATTGGCCGTTACGATTTCCATCACCGTCGTGCAATTTATCTCCCGCTTATCTTCCGTTTCAGAGGCTTCCCAGCCCGCAACCATTGAATTGATTTTCCCCTGTTGAGCGATCGCCCAGAAAGAACCGAGAATCGCAGAATCCGGCACTTCATTTGTAAACACTTTTCCATCACCATCAGTTGTTGCTATCCCTTTTTTTACGATCAAAAAATATCCATCTTTAAAGATCACAACATTTTCAGTCGCTAGACTCAGTTCGGAGATTCGCGAAACCTCAGGGATTTCATTTTCGGCGAAACTTAGATCCACGCTGAAGAAAAGTGTCATTAAACCAACAGAGAACAGCGTTAAACGACCAAATATCATGATACCCTCATGCCTTCATAAAGAAATTATGTTTCAAATCAGGAGCCAGAAGAACGGTTCTGATAACCCTAAACTCCAACTCGTAAACTGTACCTTTGTTACGCGGCATCTCAGAAGCCGGACGTAACGGGATTGTAACGTTCGATCATTTTAAAACATCAATGCCAATGCCGTTCTCGGCCGAAGCTCCTAATCAGAAATACGCTTGGTTAACCGAGCAAAAATCACAGGCAATCGCCAGTCAAAAAGATTCAATTTCTGATCGGCAACTCAAGAATAAAACAGGCCCCCGCTGAATCGCGGTCAAGTTTGTTTTTTCGATCTGCAATCTTAAGCTTTCCTCCCAACGAAACTGCCATTCGCCGGCAGAGCGCCAACCCCAACCCGACACCAGGTGCTGTATTTGCGGCATCCTGATCTGATTTACAAAAGGGCTGAAACATTCGCTTGCGATATTGAACGGGAATCCCGGGGCCAAAGTCCTGTACATAGATTGCCACGTTTTTTCCATGACGCAAAATTTTCAAGTCTAGTTTTGGCTGAGAGCTTGGCCAGGCGTACTTGCATGCATTATCGACTAAATTAAAAACAATTTGCTCTACCGTCGCAGGCTGAGTTGCAAAACTGAAATCCTTCATGGAATCATCAATCTCTAACCCAACCTCCCATTCAACTTCAGACGCCCGTTCTTTAAGCCTGGATTCGAATCGCCCAAACATCTCGGCCGCGGTGAGTTTTTCGACACTTCCAAAATCAGCTCCGCGTTCCAGCCGGGCGAATTGAAGCACATTCTCTACCAAATGAGACAATCGGTCGGCTTGCAAGCAAAGTGTATTTGCATAGTCCTGTTGCTTTTCGGGCGGCACCATCTTTTCCGCAAGCATTTCAGCGTACATCCGAAACGTCGTCAGCGGTGTTCGCAATTCGTGTGTCACCGCTGATACAAACGTCGCGCGGCGTTCGCTGAGGCGAATAACGCCGAATAAAAGTGTCGCTGTAGCAACCGCTGCGAGCGCAAGCCCCAGCCATGCTACCCACAAAGCGACCCGTAACCCTGCAAATGAGTTTTGATCCGCGCTCGATCCGATCGCCAAGGTCGACAACAAGCTTGAGCTGTCGACGACCAATTGGACCGGAAGCGTCGTTAACGCCGTCATCACGTTTAAATCTGTATCCTGTTCTAACTCTTCGAACTCAACATTGGGAAGCAAATCCTCAACTTCGGCTCGGAGCGCATTTTGGATGGCGTCCCAGTCGAGCCAGCACACTTGAATGACCGGCGAATCCCCCTCGGAAACGTCCCGAGTGACCTCGCGAACCAGCACCAGATTCTCCCCTACCCAGACGGGCTGCATCACACCGACCGAACCCAGAGCATCAACTTCCTGCCCCATGCGACCCAGCGTATCCTCGATTTGACCTAGGCTGTTGTTCTCATAGACGTTGCCAGAGTTATTCTCTTGCCAGCGCTGCGACGTAAGGTTCTGCGTATTTTGCAAACGGCGATTGAACTCCTCATTACCCCGCGACGCTCCTCGAGACTGCTGGACTGCCCGTTTACTATTCTGAGCGATTTGAGGTATTTCCGAACCTTTCGCATTCTTATTCAACAGATCGCCGGATTTCGATTTGGAACTTCCAAGTTTGTCGAAAACAGGCACTTTGTAATAGGACTGCTCAACCGCTTTCTGCGAAGACGAGTCTCCCCCTCGCTCAGTCGATGCAATCTCAATCACAACGTCGCCACTCGA
Source organism: Pirellulaceae bacterium (assembly GCA_011087765.1). GTDB lineage: Bacteria > Planctomycetota > Planctomycetia > Pirellulales > Pirellulaceae > Mariniblastus. The sequence continues at coordinate 9,305 of JAALLA010000122.1, read as the reverse complement.
CTCACTACTCAGATCAGCCAGCAAAGTCTCATAAGTAAATAGACTTTTAGCTTCTAACAACAGCTGCTCGCTCACTCCAATCGATTGAGCGTTGAGACCAAACCGATGCTCCGCAAGTAATCTCGCGGCTCCCATTGGAATCTGAGGAGAACACAGATCCTGTTCACAGCCAATCTGAAAATAAAATTTAACGAATTGAGGTGGCGGAAACATCAACGGTGAGGGAACTTCCTGGTAACTTCCCTGCGACGCCTCGGAGTCACTTCGACTTGCTCCCCGACCCTTTTGATTGTTGGCTGTCTGAGCTGGAACAAATGCCTGGTAAAACGGATCGTAAGAATAACTCGGACGAGCCGCTTCCCTGGCAATCAAAGGAAGCATCTTTAAATCCATCCGGTACAACGCACTACTAATCCGTTCCTGAAGTTCCGCTTCCTGTCTCGCAAGTTCGGTCTCGCGCCTGTCATCTTCGCGGCTTTCCTCAAGACGGACAGTCATGACTGTCAACCATCCCATTCCTGGAATCACAATTGCGAGTCCAAAGAGAAACAAGATCCAAATCTGCCAGGGACGTCGCATCAGTTCGCCCCCTTTCCACAAACAGACCACATGTAACCCTTGCCACGCACTGTCAAAATAGTTGCAGCCGCTGTTTTATTCTCTTTCATTTTTTCACGCAGCCGGGCAATATGCATGTCAATCGTGCGTGTCGTAATCCCTTTTGGACTAAGCCTCCACACACTCGACAATAACTCCTCACGAGATATCGCACGTCCGGAATTCGAGACGAGATACTGAATCAACTCTGTCTCTTTTTCAGAAAGCTCCGCACGGGTGGCAGCCGATTCGCCTTCGGTAGATTTCTGAGGACGAAAGCGAACTTCCCTTCGTTCAAAATCAACTACCCCTCCTGGAAAACTAACAGACTGCACGTCTCGAGGTCGCTCCGGTGACCGACGCAACACGGCTTCCACTCGAGCCAACAATTCTTTGATGCTGAATGGCTTGACAACGTAGTCGTCGGCGCCATCCCGTAGCCCTTGCACCCGGTCCTGCTCATCCCCCTTCGCCGTTAGAATAATTACCGGTTGGGTCGGTCGGACTTGTTTTAATTTTTTTAAAATCTCTAACCCGGAAACCCCAGGCAGCGCGAGATCCAACAACAGCAAATCGTATTCCGATTTGAGCGCCATTTCTAAACCCGAAATACCATCACCCGCCTGCAGCACTTGATGCCCGGTATACTCCAGCGAATCAACGATTCCACGACGAATTGCCGCATCGTCCTCTACCGTCAATATTACCGTCTTGGCCATTTTTAAATTCCATGGGAACACGAGCTTACTCGACAGCGGCCGTCCAGTGCCTACCGCCGTGTCTTATTCTACGATTCATTCGTAGATCATTACGTAACAAAGATGTAACGAACCTACGAATTCGAGCCTCGGACTCCAATTATTCGGGGAACTAACGTAGAAAGAGCGAATTGTTCGACCAGCGGAACTCGACATCGAAGCTGAACTAACGGTCTTGCTGATCGGACAAACGATTCAGCAAGTCCTGTTCGGACAGCACCATATCAAAATAACCAATCATCATCTCATCAGACGTTTGATCTCCCCATCTCACTTTTTGTGTAGGATCCGGATTGGCAAAATTCTTGGCTGAGTTATCAAAAAC
>JAALLA010000122.1:0-7525 GCA_011087765.1 Pirellulaceae bacterium | reverse complement strand
ACCCACTTGTCTTCCTTAAAATTTGTTTTGACCTGAAAGTACTCATAAGGCAGGACACCAGTCGCCGGAACTGAGTAGGGTTTTTGGGTGACCTGAAACACGACGTCCGGCTTTCCGATCCGCCAGCCTTTGGTAAATTCCGGAGGAGTGGGTAGATCATTGGTATCTCCCAAGGGCGCACCAGCTTTGACCCAATCACTAATCAGTTTCTTCTGCACAGTGGTTAACGTTGGGTCATTTTTAAATTTCCCGTGTTTGGGGTTCGCGTGCCAGGGTGGCATTCGCTGGTCTTTGATCACCTCGTCAATCATTCCCGCCCAACCGACGACCTCATCATAATCGGTTAAACTGAACGGCGCGGCTTCCCCATCGCGATGGCAACTCACACAACGCTCGTTTAAGATTCGAGAAATCTGATTTGCGTAAGTAACCGTTGATTTGTTCTCTGTATCCTGAGTTAAGACTCGCCCGATAATACAACCATCGGTCTCCGTTTTTTGAATCTTGGGAACTCGTAAGTTCTTGATCGCCTCAACTGCATCTGCCAGATAATTCTGCGAGGCTTTGAATTTCTGTTTCCCATAAGTGAATTGATCATCAATCGCACCTTGGTAAACCAATTCCGAGTTTGAATTAAACAGAAAGACTTCTGGAGTTCTACTCGCTCCAAAAGCATCGGCAACGCGGTTTGCAGGATCTTTGAGCAAAGGGCAATTGACCTTCAATTCGCTGGCAAACCTAGCGATCTCTGTAATGGAATCTTGGCGGTTCGAATTTAGCCCAATGATCTGTACGGCATCACGATTCTTGTTAACCAATTCGGCCAGTTTGGGTACATAAAATTTAACTAACGGGCACTCAACGCCGAAAAATACGACAATGGTAGATTTATCGTGATCGAGCTTCGACGTGTCAAACCGGTTGCCTTGATAGTCTTTTAAGACAAAATTTGGCATAGAGTCCCCTACCTGCAACTGCTCTCGCTCGACGTCTTCAGCAACCAAGTCGGGCGATGCTGAAGAAATGGCGGCGACAAAGAGGAGGGCAGCCATGACTCGGAGGTGGTATTTCATATAACTTTTTTACCAAACAAGGACGTGGAAACTCAATTAGCACGTTTTAGTATAAACTTTTCTGTGGGAATAACGAAATGGCGTTCTGAGTACCCATTCAGCATTGCTAGATGCTAAAATCACGGGCGATGCCGAAAAAGTCCCCCTTAGTTGAGTTAAGGGAGGCTAAACAAGAACGGTACAGGAAACGGTATTGTTCAAGGAGAAGCCGATTACGACGGTATTAGAAAAGCAGACGGAAAACGACCGGAGGTGGCCGCTCCCAGATCGCGGATGGTCCATGCGAATGCAGTGGCACGACCTACTTTTCATGCATTGGAGGATCGAAAAGGATGCTCTTCAGCGATTAATTCCCGACGGCCTCGAGATCGATACTTTTGACGGTTCCGCGTGGTTGGGCGTCGTCCCCTTCAAAATGTCAGGAGTTGCCCCGCGTTACGTCCCCAATGTACCGTTCATGTCGGGCTTTCCCGAACTCAACGTCCGTACCTACGTGACAATCAACGGAAAACCCGGAGTTTGGTTCTTTTGTCTTGAAGCGACGAATCCGATTGCAGTTCGTATTGCCCGAAAATTCTTTCATCTTCCCTACATGGATGCAAAAATTGTGGTGGGTGACTGCCACAAGAAAAATAAGGGACAATGGATTGGTTATCGCTCAGTCCGCACTCACCAAGGTGAACTTCCCGCCAAGTTCAAGATTGATTATCGCCCCATTGGCAAATCTTTTCGGGCATCCGCGGGCTCACTCGAACAATTTTTGACTTCGAGGTATTGTCTTTACTCCGCTAACAAGCAGGGAAAGATCTTTCGAGGTGAAATCGACCATGAACCATGGCAACTACAGGAAGCTCAGGCGATTATCCGCGAGAATACGATGACGGATTGGATGGGAGTCCAACTCCCCAGCGAAGCCCCTTTGCTCCACTTTGCGAGACACGCAAAAGTTGTCGCATGGACACTCGAGGACGCTTAATTAAACCCTCGTTCCGGATCTCTCAAAAACATTCATCACCGGAAGTTGTTGGTTTTATCCGCAAAAGTCGTTAGACTTACGGTGTCAGTTCACCCATGAGCCAATCCTATGAAATTGTATTTTGCAAACCTCGGTCGAAACCAAGCCACGCTTTCTCGAGGCCTGCTCTTTTTCGCAGTCATTCTGTCTGCGGCGAGCGTCTGCGGCTGGGCACTTCCGACGGCTAACAACCATGCTAACGAGGATGACAAACCTTTGGGCAAAGTCCCCAAACTTCCCGTCGACAGCCTTCCGGCCGAAATCAGTTCAACGAAAATACCCGGCGGCTTCAACGGAATTCCCGAGGCTCCCGCTGACAATGCGACGACGGCAGAAAAAGTAAAATTGGGACGTAAGCTTTTCTTTGATCCAATTTTGTCGACCGACGGGACTGTATCTTGCGCCAGTTGCCACCAGCCAGATCACGGTTTCGCAAGCCCAGATCCGATCGCTGTTGGTGTTGGAGGAAAAGTGGGAAAGCGAAATGCTCCCTCGGTCATCAACCGAGTCTTCGGAAAGTAATTTTCCTGGGACCGTCGTGATGACACCATAGAACAACAAGTGTTAGGACCGCTAAAGAGCGAAACTGAGTTGGGTGGTAATGTCGAACTCGTGATTGAAAACATCAAGAACAATCCTGAGTATGTTCAGGAATTCCATGTCGTTTTTGGAAGCGGCGCGAAGCCACCGACCGCCCAGACCGTGACTGTAGAAAATCTCGCCAAGGCGATTGCAAGCTTTGAACGAACCCTTACCTCTGGTAATTCGAAAGTCGATCGCTTTCGTGCGGCTGAATACGAAGCTTTGTCAAAAGAAGCTCGTCAGGGATTGTGGATTTTTGAAAGTCGTGGCGGATGTTGGAAATGCCATTCGGGTTCAAATCTATCGGATGAGGCATTCCACAATACTGGAGTCGGGTTTGGTAAATCCGATCGAGATCAGGGTCGATTCGAAGCAACGAAAAACCCCGCCCACGAGTTTCAATACAAAACACCGACTTTACGAGATATTGAATTCACTGCTCCCTACATGCACGATGGCAGTGTCAAGACACTTCGAGAAGTTGTCGAGTTTTACAATCGGGGCGGCGCGCCCGACGACCCCTCCCTCGATAAAAAAATGGCTCCCCTTAACCTTTCAGAGCAAGAGGTCGGCTTTCTGGTCGAATTCCTGAAGGCGTTATCGGGGGAAAGCGTCCTCAACCCGGCAAATTAATTGTGCTGCATCGACTCTGGCTACTGTCTTACTAATACTAAGGTTATCGTTTAGACGGGCATTTCAATTGCCGTAAGCCGCTGGTTAAGTTCACGGGTCAAGCTGTTATCTATTTGACAAAACAGTTAGACCATCACCGCACGGTCGGCTCAATTGCTACATCCCAGATGATTGCTGCCGCACAAAGCAAAAAAATATCGAGAGCGTCTCTGTCGATTGCTTGCAATTAGTGATACTCTGATCAAACGAACCGGTCGACAACTGATTTGCAAAATTCGTCGAACCAATTCAACTAATCAACGAACTCGTCACCGCTGACTCCAAGGGCAATTTCAAATGGGTCAAACCCAATCCGTCCATAACGTTAATCTAACTCTCTCAGATCCGCACGATTCTTCCGGCGAGTGGATCGGTCAGCACGAGATTTTAAAACAGGTTCTCGCCTGTTGGCTCACGATCAATGAAGCCGATTCGCCTTTAACCCCGCGAATCATTGGCCCTCCAGGGATTGGCAAAACAGCCTTGGTAACGGCTGCCACCAAGGTGCGAGGGCAAGAACTTTATATCTATCAATGCACCGCGGACACCCGCCCGGAAGACTTATTGGTCACGCCAGTGCTGGCAGAAAATGGCACCATTGCCTATCACGCGTCGCCACTAGTTACAGCAATGATTCGGGGAGGTGTCTGTATCCTCGATGAGGGCAACCGCATGAACGAAAAATCATGGGCTTCCCTTGCACCACTGCTCGACCACCGTCGATACATCGAATCAATTGTCGCAGGAGTCACCATTCAGGCTGACCCTAACTTCCGATGCGCAGTAACGATGAATCAAGATGAATCGACTTTTGAAATCCCTGATTACATCCTCAGTCGCCTTCAACCTACGCTGACACTGAAGTTTCCATCTCGTGAGGATGAAAAACACATCCTCAGTTACCATCTGCCTTTTTGTGCCGATGACATGCTGGCGATGACGGTTGATTTTTTACAAAAGTCTCACGAACTCAAACTCGACTTTTCAACGCGAGACGGGATTAACCTATTAAGATTTGCAATGAAGAGAATTGCTCAAGAGACGGAACATCCACTTGCCACTGACGTTGCCTGGCGAGAAGCACTGGAAAAATGCCTTGGCGAAGAAGCTCTCGATCTCAACCGACTTTCCCAGCAACGAACGCAGACGCTTGGTGGGCAGACATTGCCCATGGGTTTTGGGGATTTCTTCTTCTCCCCTGGCGATCCACTCCGTCCAGACCTAGAGCAGTACAACATTGATGAACTCGATGACTTAGACGATGAAGATGAAGACGAGGCGTAAAACTTGATTCACGAAATGCTCAAAATTGGCTCCCGTGTCACCTGCCTACCCATTGTTCATGGCAGTGGAGATTTTGCGTGGGAAGTCAGACGCTTAATGTTGAAGAACGATTTTGACTGCATTGCGATTCCTCTTCCTCCTTCGTTTCAAACGCCAGTCGAAGAGGCGATCCTGAATCTGCCCACTCCGAGCATCGTGTTTCAAAAAGACTTGCCGGAATACCATACGGCGTGGACCCCTGAAAACCAATCAGAATCCGGAGAGGCTGAAGGTTCCGAATCCTCAACGGACGAGGACGCACCAGAATTTGAACCCGGGGCAAGCTATGTTCCGATTGACCCCTGCCAAGGCGTGATTGCTGCCATCCGCACTGCAATGGGAGATCATATCCCGAGGAAATTCATTGACCTCGAAACCAGTTGCTACCACCCACATACTCGCTCACTTCCCGATGCCTACGCATTAAAAAAACTGCCTATCGAGAGATTCACTGCTGCGATTGTTCCCCACATTACAGCCTCAACTGAACCTCAGTGGAAATCTCGAATTGCTTGCCAAGCTTGGAACGTTCGGGAATTATGTATCGATTATAAAAACATTCTGTTGGTCACGAGTGTGCTGGATTTCCCATGGATTCGCCAGGCCTTTCATGACAAGAACTTAGCGCCGCCGGAGGAAGAAAACTCACTCACACCTGAGAACTACCAATTGCCGTTAGACTCGCTGTATTTCCTCCTGGGAGAATTGCCATTTATTACCGGCTTGTATGAACATGCGCGGCAGGAACTGAGTGATGACGAACACCTTTCAATTGATGGACTCAAAGAACTGCTGATCGCCGCAAGGGAAGATTACCAAGCGGAATATAAAAGTCGCGCGAGAAAGATTACTCCCAAAATCCTATCCCAATGCCTGAAGTACATTCGCAACCTCACGCTGATTGACAATCGATTTACACCTCAATTAACAACAATTGTTACTGCAGCTCAGCAAGTAGCGGGGGATGGTTACGCCCTCCACGTGCTGGAAAAATCAAAACAATTTTGCTTTGCTAAAAACCTTGGCCTACCGACTGCACGGATGTCGATTGATCGTGCGGAGCTTCCCGGTGAAGAAATCGTCGACGTCGTGAGTCGTCTGCCCGGCCCGCCGGTATCCTTAAGCCAAATCGAGTTGATCCCCCGCCCTGATGACAATCAAATTGTCGACTGGCAGCAAAGCTGGGATCCTTACTCGCAGTGCAGCTGGCCACCGGAAGACGATCTAATCGAGAATTTCCGACAGACTGTTTTTGATCGCGCAAAAGAAGCGATGGGCGTTGACCTCGTTCAAACGGAAAAATTCACGACCAGTATCAAAGACGGAATCGACATTCGAGACACCGTCCGCCATTGGTACAATGGAGAAATTTACGTCAAAGTGCTTCCACCGTCGGTCGGGAAACTTGACTGTTCGGTGATGCTCTTCGACTCGCCGGCTGACCCGCGGGAATACCCTTGGCGAACCACCTGGTTTGCAGAACATAAAAATGAATCTACGCTCGCTTTTTTTGCGAGCGATTTTGCCGACCAACCCGTCGGCCCAGGCATTTGCTTAGCCAATTACGGGGGAGCACTATTTCTCTACCCGCCAATCGCAATTCACGATATTTGGCAGGATCCACGACTGGATTTTGCCACAACGCTCGAAGAACGCCTATTGGCCGCAGCTTGCCTCCACAGCCGTTGCCCTAACATTGCCTTGGTAAGCCCCTCGCCTCCCGGCATGGCCTGGCGTCAACTAGCTAAGAAATTTAAGAAAAAACTGGTTCACATCCCATTGTCTCGATTTAGCGATTCGACCGTTCAACAACTCAGAATGGTACATGTACTTAACGGCAAGGATGTGCGCAGCTATGCTGCTGACTTCATCCGCAAGGTTTAGCACCCCAAATTAAAGTCTTTTGATCTAATGAATAACATTGAACTCTTCCATAGCCTCGTCCATCTTGCCGCAATTGATAACAAGTTTACTGATGAAGAAATTCGTTTCCTGATTCAGCGGGCGGAACGCTGGAACATTCCAAGTGAAGAGTTTGAAGCCGCGCTTGCCGGCATTTCAGCCGAAGGATTCTCTGTAAAGATTCCTGAAAAAATGGAAGACCGAGTCGTCATGCTCAAGGAAATGATTCGCTTAATGGCCATTGATGGCGTCATGGCCGAGCCTGAAAAACGACTGTGCGCCGTTGCTTCGGGGCGTATGGAATTCACGAGTAAACAATTTTCGCAAATTCTCGACGAAGTGATCGCGGAAGCTTAGCGGTTCCGATGAGGACCGGCATTCCCACCGCAAGACGAAACATTCGCCGCCTTAGTTATTAGACTCGGTGACGCCGGTACTCACTCCCCAAAGCTCAATTAAGAGATCATGCATCTTGGGGTCGTGCGCTTTTAGCTCTTCTCTATTGAAGGGAAAAAAATCATTCTTTCCAAAAAAAGCTTCCGTTGATTCAGCGAAATATTCTTTGCCATTGTTCATCCCATACGCTTTGTCATTGATAATCTTTCGTCCGGTGAATCTCTTAACCGAGTCATAGCTACCCGAATCACGTGCGGCTTCGTACTGCCCTCGGATTTTGGAATTTCCAAACCCTAATACCTGATCGTGATACGCGTGTGCCAATTCATGCAACATTAGGTAGGGCATTCGAATATTCTCAAACTCGAAATTATTAACATTGGTAATCTCTACCGATTTCCCCATCCGCACGTCTCGCCCATTATTTTTTAACCAGCCACGATTCCCGTGGTATTCAGCTCCGGGACGCACACCGGGGTAGGGCGGATTAACCCAGATGGAAACCGCCTGCATTTGTCTCACAGCTTTATCTGGAACGACGGCAACCAGCCTGGCCAGTTGC
>JAALLA010000121.1 GCA_011087765.1 Pirellulaceae bacterium | reverse complement strand
CCACTGCATCGAGAAGCATGTTGATCGGAGGTGCCACTCAGGGTGATAAAGCCATAGATGTTTTCAATTGGCATACCGATCATCATTTTAGCTCCACTCAGATCAAAGCGAACGTCTGACCATGATAGTTTTGCCTGAAGAGGCCCGTCGCCCAGGATAGTTGGTTGCCCAGGTTGGTTGGGAATTGGTTGCCGCCCTGCACTTTCAACCTTTAACGCGCCACTGACCCCGATGATTCCCTCGAAATCGAGCTGCCTGATGGCAGGAGCAACCTCTTTGGGGACTGCATCAATAAGGTCGCCATCTACTTTCAGTGAAGAGACTTCCATTTGATCGATGTTGATAAACCAATCGTTATTCGTATACGCCCCGCTCCCTTCGCACCGAAGATTTGTGCGGCCGTGAGTTCCCTGGATGTTGGTGAGTGTGACTTTGCCGTCTTTTACATTGACCTGTCCTGTCAGGTCGTTCACTTCATAGGGAAACCAAACAGGGAGAATCGATATTTGATTAGGATTGGGGCGAATGTTGCGGGCACCCATCCTCGCAGTGATTGCCAATTCAACTGCGGCGGCCCCCGGTGGCAAGGTCATATCTACTTTGAGTTGATCCAGCGTTCCGCGAATGCGCAGGCTATCCCAAATCTCTCTCAGTTCGCTGGAAAGTGAATATTTGAGCGTATCGTCAAGAGGGATCGATTGGCAAAGGTAGGTGACATCGAGTCCCTCGTCGGGATTCCAGTAGCCATCGCAGGTGACTCTTCCCTGGTGGTTTTTCCCAGTAACGTTAAGAAACCGATAATTGTTATTTTGGATTTGAATCAGACCGTCAATTTCGTTAATCGGGTAATCAAAATTGTCGTGTCGGATTGAGCAGTTTTTTAGTCGTACGTCGAATTCACGATTAACGTCTCCATCGGGAGAATTTTTGAAAACTCGCCCCGTTCCGCTGACTTGTCCCTGAATTCCAAATCGATTGATGACGGACGCCATTGCGGGGTGTGCTTTGATTGCATCTCTCATCTTTTGATCGATTGGCAGGGCGCCGGGAGCTGAAATGTTGACTTCATAGGTCGGTGAATTGCCCACGCCGCGGGCGCTCCCTTTGAGCATGATCAGGTCGTCGCCGGAATTGGACTGCACAAAGAAGTCACACTTGTCATTGTTGAGAGTCACTTTTCCCCGGCAGTTCGCGACTTCATAGGGGAGTTTGATGAATGAAAAAGACATGTCCGTCAAATCGGCATTGATTGACCGTTTCAGTGAGCTGCCGTCGTATTCCAGTTCGAAGGCAATGTCACTGGTTCCCGACGGCGAATATTCGTCACAAAATTTCGTACAGTATTCCGGGAACCATTTGATGAGCCGCTCTTGATTACTGAAATTGAAATTATCAAGACGACCGTTTAGTTTGCATTGTTCAGGTGCGAGTATGAATCCACGATGCCAATAATCGCACTTAAATTGCGCTTCGCCAAATCTGGCAGATGCATTTTTTATGGAAAGAAATTCGTTCCCTTGTGCGTTACTAGATTGAAAATCAAAGCTGCCATTTTGAATTGGAAAGGGAAGTCGATTATCGTCAATTGTGAGTTGCTCAACCTGTGCGTCGATTTGGATTTGAGGAATTTCCTCGAGTGTTGCAAGTCCTTGGGCTTCGACCTTTAAGTTGATCTTTCCGGAGACCGCGCGAAGTTCTTTCATTTGGTCTTGCATGTCAGTCGGTAATAATTTGATGAGGCCACTCGAGAGTTGAGCGTTCGTTGCGCTTAGTTTCGCTTTCCATTGCTTGGTGGGCGGATGGAGGAATCCCTGGAATGCGATTTTCGAAATTACTTTACTTTCAAAAGCTCCCTCAAATTGCTGATACTTATTCCCTCCGTTTAGTCGCGGGCCAAGTCTGAAATTTACATTGGTTAGTGTGATCGGCGGATTGTTCCCATTTTGCTCATCGATCATTCGTATTTCACAGTCTCGGAATTCAATTTGAATTGGATTCTCTGAATCTGTTTTGGGTAGCGAGTCAATGATATTGCTGAAATCCCATTCGCCATTTTGATCGCGAACAAGCGTTATTTTAGCGCGTGTGATGTCGATCTTTTCGATTGGAACATTTGCGGCAACTAACTGAGCCATTGAGATTGGGGCATGAATAAATGCCTCGTAGATTTCTAAATGGGAATGCGGTTTAGAGAGGTTGCCAGACTCTAGATTCAGACTCACATAATTTAATTGGAGTCCCTCGCCCTCATGAAATCGAGCTTGTTCAAGGTCAAAGGCTAAATCGGTACCCTGGAGGACTTCGCTGACTTTGGCGGAAATTTGCTTCTGAAGTTGACTCTGGACTGTTTGTTTAAAGAGCATGAATGCCACACCGCCTACCATCGCAAGGACTGCGAGGAAGCGCAACAGACGTCCAAACGAAGACCTGTTCCTCGGGGATCGTGATGCTGGTCGAAATGTGGGTTGCTGGTAATGCACAAAATTCTCATCAAGATTGGAATCAAGCCGAATGGTAGTGGTAGACGGTAGATTTCAAAAGATGAGTTTGCGTTACTGGGGTATCTGGAAGAACAAAAAAGGGACTCCCGATGGGAGTCCCTTGATTAGTTAATAAGTGCTAGCCCTTTTCAGTCGCCATTTGAAAGGCATCGGAAATGGGAAGACTGTTATTAGTGTCCGTCATTGAGGGATACTGGCTTGTATCCGCCTTTTGACTTGAAGTAGAACCACATCGCAATGTAGCAAAGCAACATAATCAATGGGAAAATTGTCATATTGGCAAGTGCTTTTTGTCCACTGCCAGATTTGGCGGCCTCAATTTTACTTTCCAGTCCCGGATCAGCCTTTTGAAGTTCTGCAATTTTATCTTTATTTAAAGTCTGGTAAGAAATAATCTCGTAGATACTCTCGTCTGTCAAAAGTTCGTCTTCCTGAACTTCTGCTACCAGCGGTTTGACCGCCTGAATTTCTTTGTCAGCTTGAAGTGCACCAATGTAGGGAAAACCGAGGGTACCTACTGCTAACATTCCAATTCCGGAGATTGCGTTTAGCGTTAAAGCTCCACCGCGGGGAGTTTGTTCAGAAACAATTCCCAGCATGGTTGGCCAGAAGAAGGTCTTTCCAAGAGCATACAAAGTTGCCGCTGCAAAAATGACTGCAACGCCTTGTGCGAAGGAAAGGAAGTACAGTCCAGCGATTGCAAGGACGCAACTAAGCATTAACAGTCCCAGAGCCGAAAGATTGTGTACGATTGGACCTGCGAAGAAACGCAATACCATCATGATGAACGAGGTATAAACCAAAATCCAGCCACCATCGAATGTGACGACTGCTCCCATGATTCCAGAGATCCACCCGTCGGTTCCGATTTCAGTCGTCGCCAATGGCATCATGATCAGGATTAAGACGAACATGAGCGGACGTCCAAGGCTTTTGGTGTACGCGCCAAAGGCGACCACCATCGCGACTCCGATTCCCATAAAGGCGTATTTGTTGCCATCGGGGAAAAAGTCCATCAGTTGAAGGGTCACAAGGAAGCCAACGACAGCCGCTCCAAGAATACCAAATTCGGAAAGCATATCTTTGTAGCTGACTCCCGCGGCAACACGCTCCTGTTTGGGAAATTCAACTTTGATTAGCATGAAGAAGTAAATTAATGCTGGGATTGCAATCGTTGCCAATTTGATAGTCCACGGAAGTCCTCCCATGAAGATGACTAGAATTCCTGCAATGACGAGTCCGCCTGGCCAGCCAGCATGTAAGATATTTAGCCATTTAGTTTTGTCTTTGTCAAACATGGTTGCAACGACGGGGTTGATAAACGCTTCCACCGTTCCGTTGCCTAACGCAAGAATCAGACCGCCCCAGTAAATCAGAAACTTGGCTGTTTCGACATCTGTTTCAATGATTGACAAAGCATAAACACCCATCACAGCCCAAGTGAATTGACAGGCGAAAGCGAACATCATCGAAAATTTGTAGCCCACCTTATCGATGATGAGGCTAAAAATAATGATGCTCAATGCGAAGGGCCAGACTTGAATTCCCTTGAAGGCACCTACTTGAGCGGGGTCGAGACCGAGTGTTGCAACAATTCCGGGGTCGTCTAACAAAAACATTCGGGTAATGAATCCGAATGCCGTGGTAATAAGTGCGATAAAGCAGCCCCAGAACAAAAACATATTTGTTTCGTTCTCAGACTGACTTACGGTAGTGTCTGACATGCTTGGTTACCTATGAAATAGTACAGTGGAAGTGGGCCATGCAAAACTCAATTGAATGATTGATGCAAGAGTTATTGATTCGCCCATTGGTGATTTGACTTTAGCCGAACAGTATAACCATCAAATTTAGCCATGGAAACTAAAAACATTCACCTTCCCAAGGATTGTCACTGAGCCCAGCCGTGTTTTTACTACATTCGCCCTTGTTTAACATCGCAAGCTGGAAAAATGGAGCTGGAAACAGCAATCAACGGTTAGCCCGACCCGTTTTGACGGGAAAACGTTGCTTTTGATCCTGTTTTTTCAAATCGGATGTTGCAAGGAAGGTTGAGAATCTGGTCATGGGACATGGAGAGTGCTGAGGAAATTTTGGACCACCAGGACGAACTCATCGATTGGCGTGGCCATTTTTTCCGAATCCAAAGTTCTCGCAGCCACGTGCGGATGAGTAAATCGTGTTCTTGAGGGAAAGATTCACATCGAATCACGACCCGGTTCAAAGAATCTTGTTCGATGACGTTGTCTAATTGCTGCGCGTTCTCAATTAAAAAACCATTCGCCTCTCGGGCCTGATTTCCTAGACGCATGATTGACTCAGTCACCGCACTTCCGAACCGGTCTTTCAATACTGGAATCAGCTCGTTTCTCAAATAATTGCGCGTGTAATTTGAGTCGAGGTTGGATTGGTCTTCTTGTGTTTTTTGTCCAATTTCATTGAGGTATTGCACGATTTCAAGGCGTGTTACGCCCAGTAAAGGCCGCACGATGGTCAGAGCATCGCTGGCGAGTCGTTTCGAAGGGATTCCCGCGAGGCCGCTGATTCCAGTGCCTCTGAAAAAACGAAACAGAATCGTCTCCACTTGATCGTCGAGGTTGTGACCCATCACTAAATAACGAGCACCAGATTCGTTTGCCATGGCTTGGAGTCGTTCGTATCGAAAGTTCCGCAGGTCCTCTTCCGATTGGCCGCCAGTTTGGTTTTTTGCCGGGGAGCGTTCCATAAATGGCAGATTAAGTTCTGCTGCAAGATTAGCTACAAATTCGGCATCTCGTTCAGAATCTGGGCCGCGAAGGCCGTGATTGACGTGAGCAACGATCAGGCTTTCTCTAGCTGCGGTGGAAACCGATTCTGCGTTGGCCAGCAAAGCTCGTAAAACGGCGACGCTGTCAGGGCCGCCCGAAACAGCAACCAGAGTTTTGAAGGGTGACCAATCAAAACATGGAAAAGCGAGGGCAACTTTTTGTTCGAGCTCTTTCAAGGGAGATAATTACTACTTTAAATAGGATTGATTGTGTTTTTGTTTAGTTTTGCTACAATGTCGGCGGAAAGTCATCCGGTAATTATCGGTTGGCCTTTGCAAGTGTAATTTTAACAGCTGACTTTGTGACACAACCCTAGGTAGGGTCTTTAAGTTGGCAATGAGCTAAGAAAATTGAATCGTTGGTATCTTTCCGAGAAATCCAGCACATTCTCCTACGGTAAGCCATGGATTTTGTCTATCTAATCCTGAGCGTCTTTTTACGGCTTTCACCAGCTGTGCGCAAGTTGTCCCCTGTAATTTCCGGGGAGCGTCATCGCCCCTCAGATTTGGTCGAACTTGCTTTTTTGATTCCGTTGGTAGGATGGGTTTCGGTTTCGGTTCAACCCCGTTTGGATGCCCGATGGCTATCCACTCGGGTGCGGCAGCTAAATGAATTTCATTGGTTGTCGTCATTGAATCGTCGCGACGAACCGCGTTGGGGTCGTAATTCTTTTCAGC
Organism: Pirellulaceae bacterium; assembly: GCA_011087765.1. Lineage (GTDB taxonomy): Bacteria > Planctomycetota > Planctomycetia > Pirellulales > Pirellulaceae > Mariniblastus. Next base: position 7,304 of record JAALLA010000121.1, on the reverse strand, counting down.
GGGAGGCTCCTGTCCCCTGTCTGTGCGTATCGGACTTGGTCCGGCGGATATTTAGAGATCGTTTTTGATCTTAATTCGCTGTTGTAAACATTCAAATCTTACTTGTTGCCGACCACGAGATCCGGTTTAGGATTGCCGTCACTCCAGATATAAGAGAGGGGTGGTTGATGTTAGCAATGACAACTCCCGAGATGATTTTTGCAGCCGTCGGTTTGGCGGTTGGCATTGGGGTAGTCCTATTGTATGGAGTCGCGATCGGTCGAGGGGCAAAAGCAAAAGCCCAATTAATTCTTGACGAAGCCCAGCGTAATGCAGAGGCGAAAGTCAAGGACGCAGAAGTGGCACTCAAGGAAGTCGAATTAAAACGTGAGGCCGAAGCGGAGCGGGCGTTAAGTAAATCGCGGGAAAAAATTCACCAGCGTGAGCGTCAGTTGGATAAACGCGAGTCCGGAATGCAACAATTGGGCGATGATTTAAAAAAGCAGGAGCAATTTATTGAGTCCTCTCAACACCGATTGAAGGTTAAGATGGAGCAGATCGGCCAGACGGAAAAGGATCTGAACGATATTCTTGAAAAGCAGCGCCGCGAACTGCATCAGATGACTGGGCTCGACAAAGAAGAAGCCACCAAGCGTCTTCTCAAATTGTTGGAAGATGAGCTTGAGGATGAAGTGGGCGGGCGAATTCTCAACCACGAAAAACGGATGCAAGAAATCTGCGAGGAAAAATCTCGCGAAATTCTCATGATGACAACGCAGCGTTTTGCGGCAAGCCATACTTCGGATCACACTACCAGTACGATCGATATTCCTAATGACGATATGAAAGGCCGGATCATCGGGCGAGAAGGTCGGAACATCAGGGCCTTTGAAAAAGAAACTGGAGTTGACGTCATCATTGACGATACGCCCGGGGTGGTAATCGTAAGCGGTTTTGATCCGGTCCGTCGTGAAGTTGCCCGACTCTCCCTTGACAAGTTAATCGCCGACGGGCGAATTCACCCTTCTCGAATCGAAGAGGTTGTCAAAGAGACACAGGCTGAAATGGATGGATTGATCCGTAAAAAAGGAACCGAAGCAGCTCAGGAAGTGGACGTCCACGGTTTGAAAAATCCAGTCCTTGATTTGCTGGGGCGGCTCCATTTTCGAACCAGCTATAGTCAGAATGTTCTGCGCCACAGTATCGAGGTCGCATTCATTTCCGGATTACTGGCGGAAATGATGGGGCTCGATGGGCGGTTGGCCAAGCGGTGTGGTTTACTCCACGATATCGGAAAGGCAGCGGATCACGACATGGAAGGCGGGCATCCCAAAATTGGTGCGGATCTGCTGAAGCGTTATGGAGAGGGGCCAGAGGTCGTTCATGCGGCTCTAGGACACCACGATGAAATCCTTGTCGAATTCCCTTACACGGTCGTTGTAGCTACAGCGGATGCCTGCAGTGCCTCACGCCCGGGAGCACGACGAGAGTCTCTGGATCGGTACATTAAACGGATGGAAGAGCTGGAGCAAATTGCGAAAGAGTTTAAAGGCGTCAGGCAGGCATTTGCCGTCCAAGCCGGGCGGGAAGTTCGCGTGATCGCTGCTGCTAAGGATGCGGACGATTCCAAGGCCGCTAAAATTTGCAGGGACATCGCAAATGCCTATGAAGAGCGTCTGTCCTACCCTGGCGAGGTCAAGGTGGTTGTCATTCGTGAATCTAGATTTACGGAATTGGCGAGATAAATAGGTTGCGGGTACGCAGGCAGTTGAATTTCTTCTTCGCAAAGGTGAATTTTTGCAGGATGACTGCGAGCCTAATTAGTGCGTGATATTAATATGAAGAGCCTCGCTGCAGATATTTTTGCAGAGGGCAAATTTAGAAAGAACTAAATCTGTGCGTATTCTGTTCATTGGTGACGTCGTAGGTAAACCGGGTGTCGAAATCGTGTTGCAGGCTTTGCCTGGCTTTCGCCGGGAAGAGTCTATCGATCTAGTAATCGTCAATGGTGAGAATGCTGAAAACGGTTCAGGAATTACCCCGTCAATTTATCGAAAGTTGATCGGGGCCGGAGTCGACTGTATTACGCTTGGCGACCATATTTACCGCAAGAAGGATATCATTCCGATTCTTGAGGAGAAGGACAACATCGTCAGGCCGGCGAATTATCCGGCTGAAGCGCCCGGAAAAACCTGGACCGTCGTTAAGGCTGAGAACGGGCGGGAGGTTGCGGTATTCAGTTTGATCGGAAGAGTCTTCATGAAACCGGTGGATTGCCCTTATGCGAAGGCCAATGTCATACTCGATGAAATTCCCGAAAGCGTCAAAATTCGATTTTGTGATTTTCATGCGGAAGCAACCAGCGATAAACAGCTGATGGGACGGCATCTCGATGGCAGGGTGACTGCCGTCTGTGGAACGCATACACACGTTCCTACCGCGGATGAGCAAGTTTTGCCCGGGGGCACGGCCTTTATTTCAGATGTTGGAATGACAGGCCCGCACGAGAGTATTTTAGGGCGGAAGATTGAGAAAGTGCTCAAGGCGACGATTACGTTCCGGCCAATTCCTTTTGATGTGGCGACGGGTAACGTGCAGATCTCCGGTGTTGTGATTGATCTCGATCCAAAATCAGGGAAAGGGCAAGGCATTCGTCGCATCAAAATCAACGAAAAACAGGCGGCTCAACTGGAAGACGAATACGAGGACTAGTTCTCAGCTAAAAGCGAGGTCGTCGACTCTGATTCGTTGCCCAATCGTTTGTTGCTATCATTATTCAGCGAGCGTTTTGCTCGATTAAATGCTCTTGTTTTACCCTTTTCATCTCGCTAAGCTCCCCGCGACTATAAACGTGATTTTTTCAACGGGCTATCGCCTCGATATTGAGAATGGGATCAAGGATGAGCAAAGTTACCGGCGGCAGACTGGGAATACGATTCGCTACCTGCGCGCTAACGATCGTAATTCCATTAGCAGTCCTTACAACTTCTACCGGCTGTATTCAGCAAATGGCGCAGTTGTTATACGTAATTAAAGGTCACAAAATACCGCCTAAATTCGCTGGGCTGGAGGGTAAGCGGGTGGCAGTTCTCTGCCTCTCAGACGCTTCGGCTTATGGTCCAGACACTTTGACCTATTCAGTTGGCAAGCACGTGAGTGGGAAGATTGCCAGTGGCGTCAAAGACGTTCAAGTTGTGTCGCCTGGGAAAGTCGAGTCCTGGATTGATGAAAATGGCTGGGAAGAATCCAGCGTCGTGGCGATTGGTGAAGAAGTCAATGCAGAGATGTTAATTGTGCTTGAAATAGGATCTTATTCAATTCATGACGGAGCAACGCTGTATAAAGGTAAGGCTGATTTAACAGTCACGGTGTACGATATAGAAAAAGGTGGGCTAGTGGCTTTCTCAGATGGACCTGACCTGTTTGCATTCCCTGAGAATGGGCGGCCCCGAATTCAAACCGATAAACGAAAATTTGAGGCTTTTTATCTTTCGCGGCTTACAGATCACATTACAAGACTGTTCGTTGCCTATGACAAAATGGATTCGTTTGCAGAAGACGCGATGATGAACTAGCCGCTGGGATGTCTCGTCCTCAATCCAAATAAAAAAGCCCGTGGTTTTAACCACGGGCTTTTTTTGGTTTAACTTAAAGTTTGGGCGGTGGCCGTTTGGTTTTGGGAACTGCGTTCATCCGTGGTTGAGGGATTCTTGGCTCAGCATTGTTGTTATTATTATTGTTGTTAGGGCCAGCCTGACGAGGTTGTGGTGGTTGCGTGTAATCTTGCTCCCATTTCCATCCAATTGGAGTTTCAAGTTCCCTTTGGGCGAGGAGTGCCCAGGGAGTTCCCGGATGTTCCTCAATGACGCGGCTAAGGTACTTATTTGCTTTTTGCAATAACTTCGTATCTTGGCTTCCCGTTTGGACAATATCTGCCGGCACCAGAACCCAGGTGTTATTTTTGGGAGTCTTCTTGTCCTTGGGAGGATCGAATTTCAACTTGGTTTTGATTAGCGCAAGCATTGCATTGTATGAGCTTGCCCGAACTTTGGCGGCGATGGCGCGTCCGATCGCGAGATCGAATCCTGCTTGCCAGCGAAGCGAGATTTCATCCGGTCGCGCTTCTTCACCTACTTTGAGCATCTCATAGAGACGATTGATTTGCGGTTCAACAATCGCAGCAGTCTGTTGGGCAGCACTGACGTTAGCAACAAAGGTTGCCTCGTTTAACTTTTCAAAGCGAAGAACTGGCGATTCTAGAGTCCCGGTTGTTGTAAAGGTTGCAGCCTTTACCAACGCCGACCGTGATTCGCTGGCTCTCAACCGCGCGAGGTAGGTTTGATTAGAAACGTAGTCTGGCTTATATCTCCGCATAATCTTGGGGTCGAAGAAATGCTGAAGCGAAGCTGAATAGCTTTTGGTCTCCCATTTTTTCACACGACGATTGGTGTTTCGATTTGGGTGAACTGCGAAATAAATTCCACCGGTCTCATAACTTAAACGTGTTAAGTGAAACGGTCCGAAACCAGAATCAATCATGTTCAAGTCACCAAAGGTACCGGTCGAATCGAGTCGAAGCCGCTCGGGCATAATCGATTCCGGCCCCTGCGATACGAGCGCCCACTGAGTGGACTGGTCGAATTCAGGATCTGGGTCAACCCATTTAACTTCGGTGTTCGTTCTACCGAACGGAGCGGGAACGCCGACAACGTAAACTGGCATTTGATGCTGGTTACAAATCCGGATTGCGTCGTCGACTTTGTTTTTATCGTCACCAGCTTCATCGGAAACGACAATCAGCATCACATTGTTTTTTGGTTTCCCAGTAGTTTTATCAATTCGGCGGTAGGAAGCATGCTCCTTTGCCGCAGCGACTACCGTCTCCATTACATTTTCAATTCCACTGGAATCCCGCTTAATGGATTGGATGGCTTCTTTGATCGTTGTCAAACTTGGCGTAGGGTTCTTGAGAAGGGGTTTGATTTCAGAACCGAATGCGTAGACCTGGGTAAGAAGCGGTTGTTTTTTGTTCTCGAATGAAGCGTGTCCTGCGGCTTGGAGGATCCCCAATTCGTCGTAAATTCGATCGAACCGCTGAACGATTTCCTCGCGTTGTTCCATTAAACTGGCGGACTGATCGAACATCCACACCACGATGGTTTCACGTTCCTGCATCGACATCAAAATTTCCTGCGTCATCCGATCAACAGCGCCAGAAGCGGCTTTGACGGAATTTCCGACCGATCCTTTGACCGGAACAATTGCCATGCTCTCGGCGGTCGCTTCGATAAAGTCATTGTCGGTGACAATTTCGGCAACATCTCGTAACTGCATCTCGAGATCAATGGTGTCCTCAGAGATTGGATCAACGATGGGGGCTTGTGCCGCCGCAGTTTCAAATCCATCGTCGCCGTCGGCGCCGATTTCTTCGGTAATTAATTCGTCAAACTGGATTTCCATCGGAATATCCTCTTCAACGACTTCCTCGACGGGTTCATCGATCGTCAAGCTAACTGCTTTGACTGATTCTTCGGGCATCATGATCCTTGCGAGGAAGATGATGACCACGAGGTGAAACCCAAGGCTAACGATCCAAAATGGAACCTCGCCATCGATAGGCGTATCCATTTTCCCTGTTTTTACTTGCCACCAACGGCGCAAACTGCGGATGCTCAACTCAATCTCCAAATTCGGGGAGAGGGTAAAACGCTCTTTCTAACCATTCCTTGGTATATCCTAGCATTTTCCGCAGTGAGGCGGTCTTTGGCAAGGGAAATCCCATCCCATATTCCACGAATTCAACCGTTAAAGGGGTGGATTATACGGTCGAGAATCGACGAAACGGGGGAGAATAGGCTAAATCTATTATTGTCGAATAAATGGGAGTTTAGCAGAAGTTAGGTCGACACATCTCATAGTGAGAGCAAAATGCAAAATCCTTCGCAATTTGCTATGATTAATGGCCTAAGATTAAGAATCGTTCGTGCCAATTTTCGAGTCTTTTCCAATTAATGCTTATCAACGGGGCGAAATAGCCGCTATGCAGAAAACCCACCCACTCCTGAGTCAATCTTTCCGCGATTCTCTCAAAATTACCGCCTTTTGTATCTTCTTGTCAATTTCGACATTGCAGTTGAAGGCGGCGACTCCTTTGGGCGATTTGATGTTTCTCCCGCCAGTTCAGGGAGAAAAAATCGAGCGGCCTGGAAGTTCCGCTTCCGACGACGAAGTCGAAATTCCCAAGTATGAACACATCATTCTCGACACTCCCGATGGAGTTCGTTTGAAGTGTACTTACTTCGCTCCTCCCAAGCTCAAAGATCCCGAAGCAAGTGTTTCAGCGACACCCGCAATGCCCTTTATTTTGCTGCACGGGTGGGATGGAGATCGCCGTCAGTTGCTCAAATATGGCCTTTATCTGCAAAAAGCGGGGCATGCAGTCATCGTTCCCGATCTGCGTGGTCACGGTCAGAGCCTCTCGGTAGAAGGTTTGAAGAAACCTCTCGATTACAAAAAATTCCGAAAACAGGAAGTGATGTCCGCTCAAAAAGATATCGAGCGTTGCAAAAAGTTCCTGGTGCAAAAACATAACCAAGGAGAAGTGAACATCGACCTTCTCTCTCTCGTGGCTGTTGGCGAGACATCGGTTTTGGCCGTCCAGTGGGTTCTGAATGACTGGTTCGCCTTCCCTTCTCATAATCCTCAGGGCATTAAACAGGGGCAGGATGTCAAATCCTTAATGTTGGTCTCACCGGTTAAGAAATTAGCGGGTATTTCCATGATGAACAATATTCAGCATCCTTTATTCACCAGTGTGGATGGGACTGGGGCGATGCCGATGTTGGTCCTCTGGAGTAACTTCGAGAAAACCGCCAAGGAATCCAAAGAAATCGCCGAGATCTTGGGGAAGCACCGGCCCGATATTTCAAAAATCGAAGATCAGGCTGAGAGAATGAAGGCGAGTGAATTAATAACAATCAACACTAAAAAGAGTCGACTCTCTGGCGAAGAAATGATGGCAAACCCAAAAGTTGCGAACCTATGGAAAGCGATCACTTTACAATTGTTCGAAAACAAGGTTGCGGCTAACGCGGAAAAATTCCCTTGGATTACTCGCGAAATCAATACTGAAGATGACGAGTAAATTCGTTGACTAAGCGAGCGAACCAGAACTCTGGGCGTGACGCTTTTGAATCGTTGGTAAAGGTCTCGATTAAAGGTCTCGATTAACGGTCTCGATTAAAGGTCTCGATTAAAGGTCTCGATTAAAGGTCTCGATTAAAGGCGTCGATTAAAGGTGTAGAGGCGGGGGGGGGGGGGGGGGG
>JAALLA010000120.1 GCA_011087765.1 Pirellulaceae bacterium | reverse complement strand
GTAAGCATAGACGAGAATATTCCTAAGCGAGGCTGGGCCATTGCGGCGTTAGCTGAAATTGGAGGGCAGGATGTTGATGAATATCTTCTAAATGTTCATGCTAACAATGCACAAAATACAGTCGTTCGAACCTGGGCTGCGGCGGCGAGGGTTTCGATGACAAGGACGACCAATGGGTTGATTGAAAAAGCAAATTTGATTCGTCAATTCCCAAGTTTGGGGCGCCCAATCGGAATGCGTATTGTCGAAGAAATGAAGGAGAATTCGGAAGAGGTTACCGCTAGTCAGGTTTTGGAGGTCGCATTAAAAGTGCCACAAATCGCGGCCGCGTTGGCACCAGTTATTACAGCCTACACACCACAGGAACTGACCGAAGTAATGGTAGACGGGAATGTTCCCCAGGTTCGCCGCATGGCCGCTGGGTACTTAGGAGCCATTGCCGGCCAAGGAAAGCGTGAGGAAGTCGCAACATCGGTTGTTGAGTCGCTTGCGTTTGATGCGATGGCAAAGGATGTCCCCTGGAAGGGCGGAGCTTTGTTTCTGCCGGCAATTTCTTGGCAGAAGCCCGAAGCGACAAAGCTGGTTGGGGAATTGGTGCGATGGATGCTATGGTGTGATGTCAACAACAAGCAGGAAGAGAAGAACCAACTTCATAATAATTTGCGTAGTTTGGCTTTGGCCAGAGTCGCAGGTTACAAGTCTCCAGGGTGGCAAAATGTTGATACGAATGCGTGGTTGCTCGCCTGGGGCAGCGTCGTTGGGCGAAAAGGTATCGAAGAAATCTTGAAAGAGCAGGATCTCATTGCGAGTGGGAAATATGGCGCGGTATTAAATAGTTTAAAATAGAATCCCTCTGAAGAGAGCCTTGTTGGTGTAGCTGTCGGGGGGCTTTTCAGCCTTTTGAGGCTCATTGGAAACGGGATTTGTTGCGAGGCTTAAAATATATTTTTTTGGTTTTTGCCCGTGAAATAAGTTGTTATCGCGGACGGTGTTAAATTCTGTAAACCGAACACCATTTTTGCCGGTATACTGTTAGTAGTAGTTGTTACTTTCTGCGGGGAACCGGATCCAAATGGACTCACCTTCTGAATTTGAGCCTTCTGAGTTTGAGCCTTCTGATTCAGAAGGCTTGCCTGCGGATCATCAGCACAGTCGTTTGCCTGATCCGGGTCGGCCGAGAGTCGTCTTCACGGAGGGAACGGGCGGAACGGGCCAACCGCGCCCATCCGAACCAGTTCCTCATCGAGCACCGAGTCCACCAGTTCGCAGTGAGTCTTTTCCTGTCGGTGAAATCGCTCAGGCCAGTGCAGGGTTGGAGCAGGTGCAAAAACGGGAGCGACCTGCTGTAGGTAACGCCTCCAGTTCCAGTAACTCTGGAGTTGGTTTTTTTGTTTTCAGTATCGTGTTTGTGCTGGGGATGTTTTTTCTCGGGCCAGAAATGGTAGAGAGATATCAGTACTCCTTCACTCGCGGAAAAATGCTGGCCGAATACGAGTTCGCTGTAGAGAACCTTGGTAAGCAGCCGCTGACAGATGTGTCTAACGCTTATCAAATGGTTGCCCTGAGTGTACGCCCAAGTGTGGTTAGCATTAACGCGATCAAGGACGGAAGCGGAAGGGTTGAAGAGAATGGCATGGGCTCTGGGGTGATCATGTCGACGGACGGGTTTATTCTCACGAATCATCATGTCGTCCGCGGAGCGAATTCGATTTTGATTCAGTTGCACGATCGGCGCCAATTCGTCGGGACGTTAGTTGGAGAGGATGTGTCAAGTGATTTGGCATTGTTAAAGATCGAAGCTCCGGATTTGATTCCTGCTACCTGGGGCGATAGCGAGCAGGTCAATGTGGGTTCGATTGTTTGGGCGATAGGAAGCCCGTATGGTTTTCAGCATACGGTTACCTCGGGAATCATTAGTGGAAAAAATCGTCCAGGTGACATTAACCATCCGACTCAAAGTTTGCTGCAAACGGATGCAGCGGTAAATCCCGGGAACAGTGGGGGGCCTTTAGTTGATGCCCAAGGTCGCGTAATTGGAATCAATACCTCGATTTTTGGGGACTCTTTTCAGGGAATTAGTTTCGCGGTTCCCAGTGAAACCGCCAAATTTATTTACCGGGAACTTAGCAGTAAAGGTGCCGTGACACGCGGGTACCTAGGTGTGAAACCTGTTGAGGTCAAACATCGAGACGCAATGAGGCTTCAGCTTCCGGATCTCGACGGGGCGATGCTGTCGCAAGTGGTTGAGGGGTCTCCCGCTTTTGCTGCGGGAATCCGAGCCTTTGATATCATTCGCCAATGGAATGAGGTTGAGGTGAAAAATTTCAAGCACCTTTATCGTTTAGCTGAAATGACTCGTCCTGAGACGCTCGTTCAAGTCAAATTGATACGGGATGGAAAAGAGCAGTTAACGCAAATTGTTGTCGGAAGACGGCCCGAAGATAATCGGTAGCCTGTCCCCCTCAGCATAATTCCCTTCAGCGAAAATCCTCTCAGCATAAATTCGCTTCGATCGAGTTGCTTTTGCCCTTGTCATCGCCAACCAGGCATTGCCTTAGCGGGGTTTTCGGCAAGGTCCCCCTAGCTGTTAAGGTTTGTGTTGGTGATATCTTTTCGCAGACCCGAGTCGTCGCCCTCGTTGCGCTAAGGAAATGGATTGAATCGATAATTCCTATACGTCGAGTGTAGGGCTGGTTCGATAAATATATCTGAGGGACGGCACGGAAAACGCATCGCATTGGCAACCAGCGTCTCCCGTTCTAATTGACCGTTCAAATTGACTTTACAGGGAAGTAACGTCATCGATGCCCAAGCAGAATCCTACTTGCGGAAAATCAAAAACCGATAGCGACCTCAGTACCTCAATCAATCGTCGAGGTGTTTTGAGGTCTGCAGTGGCCGCGGGTGCAGCCTTGACTGGCCCTCAGTCCCTGCGGGCCGACGGTCCTCTCGGTAGGCTCGTGAAAATTGGTCAAAGGACAAGGTCTGGTGAATCGGCCTTAAAACAGCGAGCCACCGACGATTACACCAAGAGCCTGCAAGCGTACGGGGGAAGACTGGCCAATCCTATCCGCGATTTATTTCTCACCAGTCGAAATTCTGATTCTATCCATTTTGGCGTCGTCGTGATTGGCTCCGGATATGGTGCTTCGATTGCCGCTGCTCGAATCTCTCAGAAACTGGGAGACCGATACCGAATGTGTATACTCGAGCGAGGGAAGGAATGGGTTCCCGGGACTTTTCCTGATACATTTTCTGCTGTTTCAGCGAACGCGAGTAATGTTTTCACTGGGCCCACCAAAGGCCAGCGAGCGAGGCCTTTGGGTGTATTCAATTTAATGATGAATGACGAGGTGAACGTTCTCTCCGGAAACGGCCTCGGCGGGGGATCCTTGATCAATGCGAGCATTGCGTTACGTCCCAACTCCAAGGTGTTTCAGCAGCAACGATGGCCTTCCGCATTAAACAAAGCGAATGTGCTCGACCCTTATTACGATCGTGTCGCTTCGGCTTTGAGCTTGAGTCGAACGCCTTTTGACCAAACTCCGAAGGTGCGCATCAGACGCCGGGCAGCGGAACAAATAAGTTCTCAACCCGGTTTTTTCGACCGGTCAAATATCTCAGTCATGTATGACTACCGTTATCTGGATGAAGAATTTAGAAATTCTTATGGGATGATTCAGCGACCGTGTACGTTGTGTGGAGATTGTACGAATGGTTGTAACGTTGGTGCGAAGAATACCCTTGCCATGAATTATCTTCCGGTTGCGAAGCATAATGGGACGGAAATATATACTCAGGTAGAAGTGAGTTCGCTTGAAAAATGTTCTGGTTACTACCGTGTTCACATGACGTATATCGAAGAGCGGAATGGTCAAGTGTCCCGGACACCGTTGCAAGTCAACTCAGAGCTGGTAGTGGTCGGCGCAGGTAGTCCCGCAAGTGCTGCAATTTTGCTGGACTCGCAAGATGAGAGCCTTCAGTTCTCTCCCAGTCTGGGAAGGCATTGGTCGGGCAACGGGGATGCGATTGGTTTTGTCACCGGCTTGCCTGCAGGAACCAGTATTGGTGGTGTTGGAGCGTTTTCAGGGCAAGGTAAACGGGTAGGGCCAACGGTGCAAACGACCCTTAATTTTTGTGATGATGAAGATTTCCGAAAGCATTTGCTGATTCAGGATTCTTCCATTCCCAGGGGAGCGATGAATCTATTTTCAGCTTTGCTGCGCGATCCAGAATTGGATCACTCGATGGTGATGCTTGGGATGGGGCATGACGAAGGTGGAGGGCGCCTAGTCAAGAAAATGGGGCGTTGGCAAATTAAGTGGGAGGGGTTGAAGTCTAGTGCCTATCGACAGCGAATTTTCCGTCATTTTGAAATACTGGCCAAGGCGCATGGGGGGCGTTACAAACGTTTGAAAGCTTTTGGTGATAACCTCGTCACGGTCCACCCGCTGGGAGGTTGCGGGATGTCAGACGAGCCTGTTGAAGGTGCCGTCAATCATCTTGGTCAGGTCTTTGATTATCAAAATGGCGGGTATTTGGACGCAGGTACCGGGGAGTTGGCAGTCCATCGAGGTTTGTATGTGTCTGACGGTTCAGTGATCCCCACGGCTCTCGGAGTGAACCCTTACATGACCATTGGTGCAATTTCAGAGCGGATCGCCAATCATATTGTTAACAATCCCGGGCATTCCCATTTGTTTTCCGCGTCCTGAGTGTCGGTGGGAAAAACTGCGGGGAAACATCGGGATGAGTCTGTTTTCGGTCTCCGGGGTAGCTAAAAAGACTCGTTGCCTCAGGAAATCTGTTTTACGAATTGACGAAACCTCGCGGTGTGAGTAAAAATTAGGTAAATCTGTTGGTGAGTGAGCTCCGCGAGGGGGAGCCGTGAAGTGGGTCAGGCCTGAAATATGGAGCAGCCCTAAGCGGGGTACTCTTGTGCGGGGCTCTCTCATCCGCAGATTTTTTTGTAGACAGTGTTACGAATTTGAAATTTGCGGAAATTTTTTTCCCGCGACAAGCGTGTTTTTTCGGCCGTACCGGCAAGAGGGGCTTTTCAGCTGAGGCGGGACCTACTCGTTGGCTTGGTGAATCGGTTAGAATCGGGATTCGCCAATGATGCGCGTTCACTTCTATGGCCAATGGTTTTGTGATGAATTCACCTTCGCCCACCGATGACGGACAATACAAAGTTGTCGCACTCAAATACCGCCCCCAATTGTTTGGGGAGTTGGTGGGGCAGAGTCACATTGCGACGGCATTATCTAATGCAATTGATAAAAATCGTGTCGGTCACGCGTATTTGTTTACCGGAGCACGGGGGGTTGGGAAGACTTCGTCAGCGCGAATTTTTGCCAAGTGCCTGAATTGCGTAGAGGGTCCAACAAAAACGCCTTGTGGGAAATGTGGTATTTGCGAAGCTGTTTCAGCCGGTGACGACGTCGATGTTTTAGAAATTGACGGCGCCAGTAATCGAGGAATCGACGAGATTCGATTGTTGCGATCCAATGCGTCAGTCCGTCCAAGTCGTTGTAAGTATAAGATATATATCATCGACGAAGTGCACATGTTAACGATGCAGGCTTTTAATGCGCTGTTAAAGACGCTGGAAGAACCGCCGCCGCATGTTAAATTTATTTTTTGCACGACGGATCCGCAGAAAATACCGATCACAGTTTTGTCGCGTTGTCAGCGATTTGATTTTTCGCCTGTTCAGACAAATGAAATTTCCCAACGCCTTGCTGAGATCGCAGCGAATGAAGGTGTGACTGCTGACGAGCAGGCGTTGGCTTTGTTGGCTCGACGCGCAAACGGGTCAATGCGAGACAGCCAGTCGTTGCTTGAGCAGCTTTTTTCATTCTGTGGAAACTCGATTTCCGTTGAGGAAGTCCATGAGTTACTTGGGACTGCGGATATGGGCAGAATTGCCGATATCTCAACTGCAATGGTGAACGCTGATCCCATGACGGCACTGAATTTAATTCATCACGGAATCACAGATGGCGTTGATTCAGGACAAATGGCAGACCAATTGCTCGGGTATTTTAGAGACATGATGGTCGCGAGTGTCGATTGCAGTCCAGACACTTTTCTGAACTGCAGCGAAGGCGACCTCGAACATCTAAAAGTACTTTCCGATGCCATTGGCTTGGAAACGATTCTCACGATAGTGCAGTTGCTGGATTCAGCGGTTGTGCGGATGCAATCGAGTTTACACGGCAGAACCTTGTTGGAAGCAGCGGTTGTTCGAGTTTGCAATCTTGAGAAACTGGAGACGATTTCCGAGTTGGTTGCCCAGTTGTCAGATCCCAAAGCCAAAAAGGCAACGGGAGGAGCGGCGCCGCGTCAACGTGTTGAGATGAGGCAAGTCCATGTTTCGGCGGCCGATCAAGCAGCTTTAAAAAAAAACGAAATAGCACCTAGTCAAACACCGCCACGATCTGCAACGGGCGAGGCGATCGCGACTGACGCGCAGGTCCCTTCAACCACAGCGCAAGAAGCGGCTTCCGGAGATGCTCAAGGTGATTCGGAAGTGGTTTCTGCGGGTGTTTCGCCCAAACCAACGACGGTGGTTACTTCGGAATCGCCTGACGGAAGTCAGGCAACTGGAGAATCGGTGGAAGCCGATAGTGGGGCTGGTTCTCGAACAGATCCTCGTGCGACGAGTACAGATGCCAGTTCGATCGAAGCTCACTGGAAAACGGTACTCGAAACGATGGGCGATATGACCGCTGAAATGGCTTCCAATTATGAATCGGTCAAACTGCAGGAACCGGATCAATTGTTCGTTACTTTGCGGGATAAGGTGAGTCGAGATCTTTGTATGAAGCCCGAACGCCGCGTTCGTTTTGAGGAGGCGTTTGAGAAGGTAACTCAACAAGTGGTTCGTGTTGAATTTTTGGTCTCCCAAAAAGCAATTGAGAGACCGGCACCCAAGCCTAAACTGACCCGCGCACAACAGGTGAGGAAATTACAGGATGTGGCATTGGTGAAGCAGGCTATGGAGTTGTTTGACGGCGAGATTACTGGTTTTCGTGAGCCAGTTCCTACGAAAAAGCGTTGAATTGAGTCGAGTAGAGCGGTTTGAGTAAGGGATTGCAGTTGTTTATGTATGGTTGGAGATTGAGATGTTAAAAGGACTCGGAAACATTGCTGCCTTGATGAAGCAGGCGCGTACGATGGGACCCCGGATGCAGGAGCAGATGGAGGAACTCAAATCGAAAACGGTTCACGGCGCTTCTGGCGGCGGCATGATCAAGGTTCAGGCAAATGGCATTGGGCAGATATTGAGCGTTGTAATTGATCCTGCTCTTTCTGGGCAAAGCGATGTAGAGATGATTCAAGATTTGCTGCCGGCAGCGATTAACGACGCGTTGGAGAAACAGCAGCAATTGAGAATGGAAGTAATGCAGTCGGTAACCGAAGACTTGCCGCTTCCCGGAAACATGGAAGACATGTTGAAGCAATTTATGGGGGGAGACGAAGGGGACGGTCCCTCAGGATTGACTTCCCCAAAAGTTTGATTGCTTTGGTATCGAGTACCGCATATTTTAGCTACAGAGAATTTCGCATTTGCCGGGATGGATGTTGGCAATCGACAAGCGTTTCACAGGTAAATCAGGGAAGGTAGAGAACACGAGATCATGGCCGAACTATCTGATTCAGTCTCAAACATGATTGATCAACTCGCGCGGTTGCCAGGGATTGGCCGTAAATCGGCGGAACGTCTGGCGTATCACATTTTGCGGGTTCCGGAATCGGAGGCCTTTGCTTTAGCCGATTCGATTCGTACGGTTCGCGAGAATGTCCGGTACTGTGGGATTTGCTTTAATCTCGCTGAGAGCGAGATGTGTAATATTTGCCGTGATCCGGCGCGCGATCAAAAGTTAATTTGCGTTGTTCAGCAACCACGAGACTTGATGGCTCTTGAGCAGTCGGGAACTTATCGGGGCCTGTACCATGTACTGCTTGGGCGTATCGCGCCCCTAGAGAATATCGGCCCAGATCAACTCACGATCGATCAATTAATGGGGCGGGTCTCTCAGGGTACCTTTGACGAAGTGATCATGGCGACCAATCCGACGGTCGAAGGAGATGGCACAGCGCTTCATATTTCGAATTTACTTTCTGAATTCGACATTAGGCTGACAAGGCTTGCCCGCGGAATAACGACCGGCAGTATTTTGGAATACACGAATAAAGAAATTTTGGCAGACGCCTTATCCGGGCGGCAGCCATTGTAGTCTGGCCTTCTCTCAATTACGCCGCGTTTCATAGATTCAGTAATGCCCCGCTATCGTTTAATAAGCTCGTTCAGGAGCGCTTGGCGAGCTTCTATCGAGCGGAGTGAGTCTTTCTTAGAAAATGAATGGTTTTGCGGGCGTTGGATTCCACGAAAACGTTTTTTTTTCGCTGGATTCTGCTTTCAGGGGTCTTTTAACGGTAAACTAGATAGTCTGAGTCGGGGTGCTAAAAGCGTCCACCCGTCGACCACTTTGATGGGGCATAATGCCGCTTCATCTGCATAGCTCCGAATACGTCTTAACGCGCGTCGGTAGATTCGGTAAAAGTAGACCGAATGTTGACTTCGGTTTAATTCTTCAGAAAAGTTGTATGAAAATATCGTTCGGTCAAAATCTATCGCAAAAGCAAACCCAAAAGCTGGCTCCTCGGATGATCCAGTCGATGGAGATATTGCAGATGGCGCAAGCGGCGTTAGATGAAAAGATTGAACAGGAGTTAATTGAGAACCCTGCCCTCGAGCGCACTGATGGATCGACGGCGGCCGAGGATACATCCAAAAATACGTTGGATGTTGAAAAGGAAGCCAAGGATGTCGAGCAGAAAGAATTGGTTGTCGATGAAGACAAAGGTGGCGAGGATGATTTCGAACGATTGTTGAATCTTGACAAGGACATCCCTGACCACTTTGACGAAAGCACGCGGCCTTCTTCCAATCGAATTCAGGAGAGTGGAGATCGTCAGCATGATTTGATTGCGAACATCGTCGATCGGGGTGAGACACTTCAGAATCACCTGAATTCTCAATTACACGAGATGGAACTTGCCCCTGATTTGCTCAAGATGTGCGAGCGGATCGTGTCCTCGCTATCGGCCAAAGACGGTGGCTATTTGAAAGTCTCGCTCAATGATCTGTTACCTCCCAATGCTGGTCCAGATGACCTTGAGTTGGCAGAAGAGGCGTTGGCGCATGTGCAACAATTGGATCCAGCCGGTGTTGGAGCCAGAGACCTTTGCGAGTGTTTGTTGCTGCAGCTTTCGCCAGAAATCACCAATTTGAAGAATGTTAGAACTCTAATCGTAAATCACCTTGAGGATTTGCAGCACAATCGGATGCCTCAAATCGAGAAGGCAACTGGTTTGACGATTGAAGAGATAAAAGATGCCTGGAATGAATTAAAGAGACTGGATCCAAGGCCAGCGAGTCGCTTTGCTGATGATTTCGTGCCCACGGTTACGCCGGACATGTGGCTGGAGGTGGGTGAAAATGGCGAGTATACCGTTAAGATGGAAGAGGGGCCAACTCGCAATCTCTACATCAGTAATTATTACAAGCAGCGATTGTCTAATGGTCAGGCGACGGCGGAAGAAAAGGAATTTATCAAGCGGAAGGTGACGGCGGCGCATTGGTTGATTGAGTCAATTGAACAGCGTCGGAATACGTTAACCCGGGTTGCTCAGGAAATTGTAAATCATCAGAAAGCTTATTTTGATGACGGTCCTGAATTTTTGCGTCCTCTCAAGATGGAGCAAATTGCCGAAAAGGTAGGTGTTGCAGTTACGACGGTCAGTCGTGCTGTGGATCAAAAGTGGATCGAGACTCATCGCGGGATCCTTCCGCTTCGAATGTTTTTTATGGGTGGAACAACGACCGATGACGGTGAGGATGTCGCTTGGAACAAGGTTCGGATTGAGCTTCAAAAGTTGATCGACGGTGAGGACAAATCAAAGCCCTACAGCGATGAAGAAATCATGCAGCTTCTGAAAAATCAGGGTTTCGCAGTCGCCCGACGAACGGTGTCCAAGTATCGCGAGAAACTGTCGATTCCCAGTTCGCGTCAGCGGCGAGATTGGACCAAAAAGAAGAAAGACAAATAATCTTGTCCCTAGTGTTTGTATGGGGTGGGTGAGTTCGCCTGTTGGCGCAGATGCCAGTTGCCAATGTTGTTTTTCGTACTGCGAGGTTTTTAGTTCTTCAGGTTTCAGGCCAAAGTTTTTCGAAAAACTGATTGTAACTTGCTAATTACTGGTTCCGAAGTGAGAATGGGAGATAGGCCGGAATGGTCTTGATGCCTACACCAATCGAACATCTCGAAATTCTTGAATGTCTTCTGATCGCAAATTTTCGGCAACTGAAACTGATTCCATGGTTAGGGGAATTGGCGGCGTAAATCGCCCTCATGCGAACGATCACAAGGGCGCTATCGATACGATGATGCTGGTGAAGACCCCGGAAAATATCTCATTTCAATATGAAATATCAGGGCCTTTCTATCGCTTTATTGCTTATCTTGCGGATCTGGTTTTCGCATTTGGTGGCTATTTTGCTGCGATTGGGTTGCTGTACTTCTTGCTGATCATGACTGCTTTGTTAATTGGGAGCGCGATTGGCAATATCCCACAGTTTTTTGAATTGTTTGCTGGCGTTGTTTTTGGATTGGTGTTAGTCGGTTTCTTTGTGGTTTATTGGTTCTACGGCGCCTATATGGAAACTCGATTTAATGGCCAGACCCTGGGGAAACGTTTGTGTGGGATTCGGGTGATTTCAGTTGATGGTCATGCAATTGACGGGGTTCAGGCAACCTTGCGAAACTTTTTTCGTTTTTTGGACATCATGCCAATTGTTCCATTGCAAATGCTCTTCGGCTTGGAGGCACAGGTGCTATTCGCGATTCCAACCTTTCTAATAGGCCTCGTCGTGATGTCGCTAAATCGTAAGTTTCAACGGGTTGGAGATTTGGTTGCGGGTACGGTTGTCATTTTTGAGGAAAAAAAACATCGTCCGGATCTCATCGAATTCGAAGATGAACGAGTTCCTAAATTGGCGGAGTTAATCCCGGCTGACTTTGTGGCGTCACGAGGGTTAACGCAGGTCGTTGCGGAATTTGCGGAAGAGCGAAAATATCTCGCGCCGCAACGTTCGGCAGATATTGCAAAACACCTTGCGGGTCCCTTGATGGACAGATTTGGAATACTAGGGAACACTGACCCCGATTTGTTTATGTGTTCCTTATATCATCGGTTGTTTGTGAATCAGGAAGGTCGCGAGCCTCAGTTGGGGGGAGGGAAAGAGTCTGTCGAGTTGGGGGCGCTAATTTCGGGCGAGAAGAGGAGCGAGCAATGAAAGTAGCGGAACTGATTAAACTACGTTCCCCTTTTTGGGAAGAACTCGAAGACTTATCGATTCAAATGGGTGGGCGATTGAGTAAAGCTGATCCCGAATGCGTGAGTCGATTTGCAACGTTGTATCGCGCTGCCTGCGCGGATTTAGCTTTGGCTGAGTCGTATCAGCTTCCCCCTCAAACCGTGGAGTATCTCCATCGGCTTGTGGGAAGAGCTCACAACCAATTGTATCGCAGTCAAAGTTATCAATTCAAAAGTTGGACGAAGCGTATTTTTAGCGATACGCCTCGTTTGATCTTCAATGACCCGTGCATTCATATTGCGACCATTTTATTTTGGGGATTGTTCTTAATTGCCGCCTTCTTGTCTTACAACACGGCAGTGTGGCCGGGGTTTTCGGAAGCTGTGGTGGGCGTTGACGGTCTTGACCAGTTGCGTGGCAATTACAATCAGTTTGGTGGCAATCGCGGTATCGGCAGCGGAGCATTCATGATGGGGTATTACATCCAGAACAATGCTACGATTGGATTGCAGTGTTTTGTAATGATGTTGTTGGTGATTCCCGGGGTTGTCGTACTTTCTTACAACGCGATTTATCTTGGTGCTGTATTCGGATTTATGTTTCGACATGATTCCGGTGCGGCAAGCGAAAATTTTCAAAATTTTGTAACCGCGCACGGTCCGTTTGAGTTGACTGCGATAATTCTGGCAGCGGGTGCGGGGCTGAAAATTGGCCTTAGTTGGATGATGTCCAATGGCCTGAATCGAAAAGATTCGCTCTTAAAAACAGCCCGAGAATCATTGCCAATCGTCATGTGTGCCGTCGTACTTTTTATCCTCGCGGCGGTGATTGAAGGCTTCATTTCACCGCTTGGTGAATTTCCATGGTGGGGCAAGGGAGCCGTAGCGGTTGGCTCAAGCTGTTTATTGATGATTTATTTTGTGGTGTTGGGGTATCCTGCGGCGTGGCCGGGAGGTGACGAGGATGGATTTTAGCAAGACCTTTATCTCCATTCGCACCCGTAGCGTATTGCAGATTTACGACCTAGCTATTTTGGTCTGTGTGGAATATTTCAAGCCATTGGTTGGATTGTTGGCGATTGGCGCGTTTCCATTTGTTTTGCTCGACTGCTGGCTCATCGGGTGGCTTGCGACGGACTACCAAAATTTTAGATATTTTTACTGGGTGATGTTTTTATTAGTTGTGAGCCAGGCTCAAATTGCAACGACATTCATGACTCACTATCTAGGGCAGGCGATGTTTTTTGGCCGCCCGAAAATCTCAACTACTATAAAAGACGTGCTGCGGATCGGATTCTATTTCCATTGGCTCCATGGAGGCGTGCGGATGGTAATACCAGTTTTGATTTGTTGTTTTTTTCTATCCCAATCGATGGAATTGGGATCCGAGGGCCAGTACGTTTACTTGTTCTTATTTCTTCCGGCTTTAGTGCTGTTAGGTTTGGCCTTTCGGGTGTTTCGACCATTCGTCAGCGAAATTTTGCTGCTAGAGAAAACTCCGTTAAGATCAAATGACGAAAATGTTGTTTGTTTTAATCGCCGTTCTAAGTCGCTTCATTTCAGGCGAGGTGCCGGCGATGGTTTCATCGGGCAGAGTCTGGCTAGTTTTCTGTTTGGACTTTTCTTAGGTCTGGCAATTGATTCCGGTCTACTGCAGTTAGATAAGATCTTGAATATTCAGGCTAATTCTGAATGGAGTTATGCCTCATGGTATTGGCTGATTGCTCTATGGCTAAGTGTGGGATTTTTGTGTGTTGCTCGATTCTTGTTTTATATCGACACGCGTATTCGGCAGGAGGGCTGGGGAGTCGAATTGCGAATGAGATCGGAGAGTCGGCGAATTAACGAGATGGTGATCTGAGAGTAAATCATTTAAATGATGATGTTGTTACAAAAATTTAATCTCGCGTTATTGGAAGGGGCTGTCCCTGCGATCAAGGGACGATCTTGGTTCCTGGCGGTTTGGGTTGGCTGCTGTGTTTGTGTTGGCTTGAGCGGTGCTCTGCA
>JAALLA010000119.1:9350-13518 GCA_011087765.1 Pirellulaceae bacterium | reverse complement strand
AACTGGATCAATGCATTTGATCCATCACGACGGTAAAAAAATCTTGCTCGATTGTGGACTCTATCAGGGCCGGCGAAAAATTGCCTTCGATAAAAACCGCAAGTTGCCTTTTGACGCGAAAGAAATTGACGTCGTCATTCTCTCTCATGCTCATATCGATCACAGTGGCAACCTTCCTTCTTTAGTGAAATCGGGATTCACCGGCCCCATCTATGCAACTTCCGCGAGCCGGGATTTAGCAGCGATCATGTTGCTCGACAGTGCCAAGATTCAGACCAATGACGTTAAATACGTCAACAAAAAGCGAAAAAAGAAGAATCAGCCTCCGTTTCACCCACTCTACGAAACGCTGGATGCGGTGCAGACGCTCCGGCAATTCAGAACGGTTGAATACGACCAACCCTTCTTCCCGTTGCCCGGGGTTGAAGCTCGTTTCCATGTCGCTGGTCACATGCTGGGAGCGGCAATTGTCGAAATTAATCTCGACGCCGAACATCCAGACTCCCCACCTACTCGCCTTGTTTTCAGCGGTGACATTGGCCGCCCCAATATGCCAATCCTTAAAACACCAGTCTCCGTCCCCGGAGTCGACTACCTAATTATGGAAGCTACCTATGGCGACCGCGTGCATCCCGCCGGCGGCGATGCTAAAAAGACGCTATTGGAAGCGGCTCATTCCATCTACAAATCAAAAGGCAAGCTCATCATTCCGGCGTTCTCGGTAGGGCGAACCCAGGAAATTGTCTATCGTCTCAATCTGCTCGCCGAAGCAGGGGAACTACCACCAATAAAAGTCCATGTCGACAGCCCGCTGGCTGTCAATACAACGGATATCTTTCGAGAACACGTTGAGTGCTTTGATGACGAAATGATCAACGCCATACTTTCAGAAGAGGACGAGGATCCATTAAACTTTGGAAATCTACACTACGTTCGAAGTGTCAAAGAATCCAAAGCGCTTAACGAGTCTAACGAGCCCTGCATTATTATTAGCGCTTCAGGAATGTGTGAAGCTGGGAGAATCCTTCACCACTTGAAAAATAATATTGAAAAAAGTAATACCCTGATTTTATTCGCTGGTTACCAGGCACCGCATACCCTGGGCAGAATCCTGCTTGACCGTTCGCTCGACAAAGTCAAAATTTACGGCCAGGAATACAAAGTGAAAGCTCAAGTTTGCAAACTACAAGGCAGTAGCGGACACGCTGACCAACAAGAACTTCTCGATTGGGCCGAGCAAACGGGACGTGATGGCAATCTAAAAAAGATTGCACTGGTTCATTGCGAACTCGACAGCGCAACGGAGTTCAAAGCCAAGCTTGAACAGAAGCAACTCGGTCCCGTTATTATTCCGGCTCCCGGTGAAGAAATGTTGATGCAATAAAATAGTCGGTTATTGCATCCTATAAACATCGAAGCGCGATCGACTTTCCATCGCCCCTCCATTTCTAACATTTTGTTTGGTTAAAACAATGAGATCATCTACTTTCATCGCGGCCCTCGCGATTACCTTGACGGCGCTAACACTAAATAACGTGAATGTCGCTTCGGGGCAGGAACAACCCAACATTGTGATGATCATCTCCGACGATCAGGCGTGGACAGACTATTCTTTCATGGGACATGAGTCGATCAAGACTCCTAATCTGGATCAACTCGCCAAACAAAGCATCGTGTTTCCCCGTGGTTATGTCCCGACCGCTCTTTGCAGACCTTCTCTCATGACGATGATCACAGGCCATTACGCCCACCGCCATGGAATTACCGGAAACGACCCGTCTCCTAAATATGCCCCTCTTAGTACGGCTCTCAACAAAACCCAACGGGCTGAGTTAATTGCCAACGTCGACAAATTTCCTACACTTCCTCGCAAACTGGCTGAAGCTGGCTATCTTTGCCATCAATCTGGAAAGTGGTGGGAAGGTAGTTTCGAACGCGGTGGTTTTACTCACGGAATGACTAGAGGATTCCCCAAAAAAGGCGGAAGGCATGGTGATGATGGGTTGAAAATTGGGCGAGAGGGACTAGCCGCCGTCACCGATTTCATCGATATGTCAATTGAAGAAAAGAAACCTTTTTTTGTATGGTACGCGCCGTTCTTGCCCCACACACCACACAATCCACCCAAACGCTTACTCGAAAAATATTCAGTCGACGGCCGACCGGTCACTATCGCCAAATATTATGCAATGTGCGACTGGTTCGACGAAACTTGCGGGGAACTTATCAACCATCTCGACAAAACCAACGTTCGCGACAATACGCTCATCGTTTACGCCTGTGACAACGGCTGGATTCAAAGTCCAGATTCCCGGCGTTATGCACCGCGTTCCAAACAAACTCCCTACGAGGGCGGCATCCGCACTCCAATTATGTTCTCTTGGCCAACCAAAATTAAGCCTGCAATGCGAAAAGAACTATGCAGCACCATCGATTTGGCTCCCACCATTTTGGCAGCCGCTCAGCTACCACAGGACGCCACGTTGCCAGGCCTAAACTTGCTGCCAAATTTGGAGACCGCCTCACCGCTCGAAAGAAAGACGATTTTTGGTGAGTCCTTTGCCCATGACATTGCCGACATCAATAACCCGGAAGCATCTCTATTATTCAGATGGTGCATCACAGACAAATGGAAGTTGCTACTAACGTACGATGGCGAAGTTAATCGCTACCAATCAACTCACCCCCGAACCGAAAAACGCCCACAACTGTTTAACCTCGATGCAGATCCCTCGGAATTAAAAAATGTTGCTGCTGACCACCCTGAACGAGTCGCTTCCATGGCAGCACAAATTGAAGACTGGTATCCCTTAACCGAACGAAAAACGATCACCGAGTTTTAGGACGCAATCCCTGAAGACGAAGCTTTAGTGTCGGTGACCTTATTAAATAGACCCAGCGGTTCGACTAAGAAATGGCCGTTCTTTAATGGAACAAAAACCCTAAGCACTCTGTGAACGCTTAGGGTTTCTGTTCGTTTGCACGAACCGGTTCGCTACTCCATCGGAGGGCGAGCCTGGCGAATAACTGCCCCCCGATTCTCACTCATCATGAGTATCGAGAACTTAATAATCCCGTCTAAACTGGCGTTACTCTGCGAGACGTAATCGAATCGCCCACGCAGGTCGGTATATCCATCTTTATGAAAGACGACCTTTCCATCTGCCGACTTGGCGTAAACCTTCACATAGGTTTTGGCAATCGGCTTTCCCGTGGAATCTTCACACACCTTGAGCTGTCCAAACTTCTCAACCAGCTGTATATCAAGGGAGTGAGCGAAGTAGGGAATTGAGCGGATTTGATCGCCACCCACTAACTCAACAAGGACATTCTTATTTTGCATCTCAACGGGCAATTCAAATTCATGAATTCTCTTGCCCCCGTCCACTTCAGCTTTCGCATCATCAGTTGTTTTATTAAGGCTAACTTGCTGCGAATAATTCGGGCGGATCAGTGAAAATCCATCAAGATTATCCTGAGCAAACGGACTTCGACTGAATAGCAATTCAACGTCCATTTCGTACAGATTCACAGTCAAGTCATCGAGATTTTGAAAATTGATTTTGGCAACACCGTTTTCAACCTTGAAATCAAAACTAGGTGCCCGTGCAGCCAGTTCAGTTTGAACTTCGGCATTGTCTTTCGGATCAACCGTTGTCGCAGACGCGCCGTTAATCTCATCAACCTGCGCGAGAATTTGCTTAAAACGATTGGCCCATCTAGGAACAGGATGGTCCGCCCAAACAGCTGCTTTTTCGGCAGCCGATTTTGGATCAGCACGATACATATCGAGATAAGCATCGCAATAATCATACTGGATCTTTGAATCCAGATTAGTTTTTGAAACTTTTCCAAAATGCGACATCGCAGTCTCAATGCGATCCTGCAGCAACAGATAATAAGTCAGAGCCAATTGGTCGTCGGCGGTCAACGTTCGACGGTTTGAAAGAACTGTCAGTAAGCGATTGTACTGGCTCGCAAATTCGGGATTCAAAATCTTACGGGTCGCACCCAATTGATGCGCCCGGGCATTCACGAGTGGAGAATATTCTTTATGGGAATACCAATTTCGCTCCACTGGATCAATCGAGAGCAAATCCGATTGAAAAGAAACCCCGCACAAACTAATCAGTTGATTCGCATGCGATAAAAACTCTTTAATCGCGAC
>JAALLA010000119.1:0-9250 GCA_011087765.1 Pirellulaceae bacterium | reverse complement strand
CAAGGCTCATTAACACGGTCCGGGTTTCCCTTGAACCACTTGATGTCATTGAACCGCTGGGAATCTGCATTAGCAATTCAACACTCATTGGTGTCGAGGTTGGATTAGTCAACACAACCTGAGAACCATACAGCGTATGCGCTAAAAAGTCATCATTTACGAACTTATCAAAACGCACCCCATTCTCATATCGATAGCGATCATTCTTTTGAAAGAAATTCTCACTCACAAGAACCGTTGAGTTTCCTCTTTCAAAAATAGCATCCTTCACTTGTTGATGTAAAACGATGGCCGGCCCCGCAGCTTTGTAAGTCATCGAATTATCAACAAACTCAAAATCTTGCTCAGGCTCCTCGAAAGGTAAATCGAGGATGGCCAGAGCCAACATCATCTCTGTGAAATTCCGAGTCGACTCAGCAAAATAGGGCGAAAGAAATGCACCCTCGCGATGACTCGCATAGTCCCGCCAAAATCGATTACTCGACACCAATGCTGAATTTTGTGCTTTCGGAAGTAACTGATAATAGTTGTTTTCCATCCACTCCATCGTCGGCGCGACTCGCGTGTACAGCCTTGCTAATTTATTTCTCTCGCGTGCAAGTTCTTCAGGTTCCGCGTACCACAACTGCTCCATTTGCTGTTCTTCGACCTGTCGTTTCTCCTTAGCCTTAGAATTTGTCTTCTTACCCAACTGCTTTCTGGCTTCAGACAACTCCCCACTCGATGCGTTTAACCGCGGCGCGACTCCATTCACCGATTCTCCCATCATATCAGCAAACTCTACATCCTCAGAATCTGCATCCCCGGGTACCGTTCTCCCCAGAAATCTGCGTTTATCTGCTTGCTTTGCGCCACCGAATTGATAGCCACCCAATCCACCGCCACCGCCACCCAATCCACCGCCAGCGTCAACTCCGCGGTCACCATATCCGCGTCCACGCGTAAGCACCGGTCCATCAGATTGATCATCATACTGCCCCTTCCCACTCTCAACACCTTTTTCCAACGTTGCGTTGGACATCGCGGCTATTGCCGACTCATCCATACCACGACTGCGAATCGAGCTATCAAACAAACGGTCCAACTCCGAACGTGGCGTTGGGTTTAAGAAATAGGTTTCATCGATATTCCTAGTGATTTCATCTTTCCGTTGCTCTAGTCGCTGCGAGAGCAATATCTTCTCGAAGGCATTGAGTCTCGCATACTCCCAGGGTTGAGCAAATCGATTCAAATCTTCTTTCAGCAACCAAAGATCTACAAACGTTCGCTCTCGTTTATTCTTCAAAAACGGCAAGATAACGGATTCAAAAAATTCATAATCTTTCTTCATCAAGAAAAAATTAAGTTCGTGGCACGCAAATTCTGAATAGAGACGTTGCTTCTCAGCCGGTGCCCTGTCTTTCCAAGTCAAAATGAAATCAAACTTTGCCAGGTTAGACGCTGGATTCAATGCAAGCATAAGCTGGAACGCGTCCCCCAAATCATCAAACTGCTGAAATTTAGCGGACACTAAATCTTCGATAACGAGAGTGTCACCCGCCGACAATTTCTCCATCTGCTTCGACTGAGAAAAATGCTGAGCAGGGTCTAAAGCTTTCGCTAATCTGGCATCACGCGGAGCCAATTCACGGGCGGGAAAATCAGCATTCCTCTGAACCGTCTCAAATGCATTGACTGCAACAAAACGGAGATGCTGATTTGGCCCAAGCTGATCTCGATCAATCGCGACAATACCATTCTCGTTTGGACGCAGGTTAGCCAGTAATATCGAATCGCTTCCGAGATAATCAAGATTCGCAAAGTCAGCATCTGTTTTAGATTTAGAATCTTTACGGGCGGAGCGGGAACCCGACCCTCCAAGCCCTCCCCCCATTCCTCCAAAAGATTCTCCATCCTTTGCCGTCTGAACATCATTGTCCGTCCCTCTTACCTCCCAAGGATTGAGGATTAAAGAAGGACGATCCAGCATATTGCCGGGGAATTTCATCGCATATTTTCGGTTTAAAATATATTGGTATTCATCACCAATAATTCTTCCTTCTTGATAAACCGACCGGCGAATTCCAGGCTGGTACCCCCAAGGCTCGACATCACCAATTTTAGAAAATTCGTCAAAGGCATTGAAGGCAGCCTGATAACGATTAACGAACACATGAACTCGTGTGTACTTGTTCGAATTTTCCAACTGGAGTCGAATCTTTTCCTGGTTCGAACTGATCCTCGAGATCTGCAGGGCAGGGGAGACACGTGTTTCGAGATGACGTTTTTCGCCAACAATCGTATTGCCGGCGTCAACGCCTTTCACCACACGAATGTTTATCGACTGATATTTCTGACCGGCACGTTGACGTGGATAAGTCAATCGCAACTGGTAATCGCCTCGCGGCAAATCTGAGATCTTGACGAGGCCGTCCTCGACTTTCACCAATTCAAAATAGTCCTTTACAAACGAATTGTGCCGCAATTCCATAAGCGAGATATAATTTCGATCCGCTTTTGTAACACCCGCAGGGGCAGGCAATTCAACCTCACCACCTACTCGGGCATGCATTGTCCGAACATAGGCCTGATCCTGAGTCGCCAGAGGCCAATTTTTTCTCTTATTTCCATCCCGGTTCTCTACTGCAATCTCAATCACCCCAGCCAACGGACCAAGCCCAACAAGACCATCGGCATCCGACTGAAGCTCCGCCACTACTGCATTCTTAAACTCGCTTTTCAATACTTTAATTCGCACCGGTTGCCTTGGGCGACGCTCACCATTTTTACCGAGAACCTCTAGAAAATATCCAGCCTTGGTTGGCAACAAGTGGATATCTTCTATCGTGTCTGATTTATCAATTCCATTAAACTGATAATTCCGCCTAGCAATCATGCGCTGGGTCTTATTCTCGCTAACGACTTTTAGATCTGCGGAAAGCTCAAGTGAAACGGAACTCAAGCGTGGGGGAACAACAAATTCACAAATCGTTTCCAAGGCCTCGCTTAACTTTAAACCGTCAATCACTTTCTTGGTCGCAATCCCGTCTAAATCCGTTGCAGTGACGACTAACTTTGGTGATTCGAGCATCGCAACAGGCACAGGATTGCCTCCGGCAATTTTCAGCGAAGGTCGAATCAACACCTTGGCTTTATTGCTTCGCGTCAGACTTTCCCTGTCTAAATAGATCGCTGCTTCAAATTGATACTTCTCTCCGACGTGGTTGAAGGGCCGGAGACAACTGAAATCCCCCTGGGTCACCACTGCCGCCACGTTACCAGGTTGAGTTGAAAAAGGGATGGTAATCCTTCCCTTCTCATCGGGTTCATAAAGTGAGCCATCCACCCACAAATCAGCATCTTTCACGACCTTGCCAACCTCATTCATTACCGTGAACTGTTGACCCAACGGCGTTACCGAAGCCGAGAAATGCAAACGTCCCTTGCGGATTAAAGCGCGACTGCTTTTTCCCTGGGCAATAAAATCGACCACGTAGACACCACGTTTCTGCATTTGCGGAAACTTGAACTCTTGTTTTTGGCGAATTGCGGGAGGAAGTTTATAAGTAAAGGTCTCCTCATAATTTGGAACTAATCCATCGAGATTGATGTCAGTATCTACTTCTTTTCCGTTCGTCCGATAGTAGTTTCCGGTATTAATTTCAAAGATCTTAACGATCAACTTCGGAACGTTTTTTAAATTCAACGATAACGAAACATCGTCATCCGCTGAGAATTGCTCTTTATTATCAGCTGTAAACTCAATATCAACGCGTTCGAGAATCTGCTTGTACTGATCTGGCGAAAGCTTAGACGCCCACTGCTCAGCGTCACCAATTCCATTGAGAATTTTCACGATGGCAAATTGTTGCCCAAGGTAGGTCTCCTGAATGTAAGGAGTAAACTGGGAAACGCCATCTGAGTTGCGCAGGAAATGATGCAAATAATCCTTTACCAAAAGTTGATCGTTCGCTACCGGCGGCAACATGATCCGATCTGAGTAATTGGCCTGCAAATTGGCAATAGTCTGGCTTTTCTTATTCTTCAAGAGCACTGGGTTAATATAGGCGGCACGCTTGGGAAGCTTGAGATACTCCACAAACAAATCCAAGTCGTAAGTCCCCTGACTTCGATCGAGCTCGAGCATGCGATACAACACGCAAGCTTTGAGTGAGTTAAAATTAGCATTGAGGGGAGTGACAAAACTCCTCAACCGCTCTAAATATTTGCGATGCTCTACCTGATCCGTCGTCCATTCCACATCTTCGGACGGATAGAGTTTTTTCAAATAGATATCGACATAACTAACAATTGTATTCGATTTTGGATACCGCTTGGCAAGTTCATCCATTTGCTCCAAAGTCATCAGTCGATGAATTCCCATAGAGCCAAAACCTTTGCTGTACGGCTCCGTTAAATCTGCAGCAATTAACTCGACTAAATTTGGAAAATCTGGATGCTGCAAACGTTTCAATAAATCTCGCCGTTTGGCTGCGTCCAATTGGCTTGGAGACAGCAGCCTTAAACCTCGATCTGTAAAACCGCCAGTCAACTTGGACGAATTTAATGCCGCCTTTATTAGCCGGTCATTGGCAATTAATTTTTGATCAAACTCAGTCGGATAATTTTGCGCGGCCTGCGGTAATTTTTGCCGATGCGCGAAATAAAGATTTAATTCCTTGGTTAGAAAATCCAGTGTCGCTTTCGGGTTACTGTTGTATCTTAAAAGAGCCTGACGATTACGAATGACTCGGTAATTCTTCTCCTCACCAAGACGCTTTTTCCATTTAAACAGAATCTCATCAACCTTCTCGTACTGTTCAAGATTTTGATAGTGGAGCGCGTGAAAGTAATAATAATCACTTGTGCCGGGAACCATTTTTTTCAGGACAGATTCACGATTCGAAGAAAGTACAAACTCTTCAAGAACACCTATCTCCTGACCGGGCAGTTGCTCGCCATCTGAAAGTTGCAGCACCCCAATGAACACTGACAAAACCAAGGCGTTATTCGTTAACCATCGCAGCATGCTGAACTCCCACATTTGATTCTTAAAATTGGTCAGTTTTCAACCGTATTCAGGTCCTGTAACACACCTTCAGGCTCTAACTACTTATACGCACAAAAGCGCTTGACCGTTATGAAGCCTAGACCCCACACCGATCAATTCAACTTTTGACTCTGAGTTTCACGGATGATTCTCTATTTTGTTAGGATATTTGTTGGTTTTTCACCTAAAACCACTAATTCTTCGTAAAAACAAAGGCAATCGCCACCCAAATCTTCAGCAAACGAGAATTGCATGCTCTTTCGAAACCTCAACACGCCCAACCCATCCGCCACCTCCTGGGAAGACCTTGCCTTTGGAGCACCCACGATTATCGGCTTCGCAGAATTATGTAGGCAGAGGATTGCCTCCATGCCCAATACCTTGGATGGGGAATTTGATCTAAACGATGAGCTTAGCGTTGAAGCCAGAACAATTCTTGCCGCGGCGGCTAATCGCGGCACGATCGATATTCGTGCTAACCAAGATTCATTCAACTCGGCAGAACGATTTCTAGCGGTTTGCGTGGAATCCGAGCTTGAACAACGCCTGCTCTTTCTCCAAAAAGAAAATCCAGAGCAAACCGTCAAATTCCTGGAAGGCTTCCGCCAACTCTGCCAACACGGCTTGGTTATTCACCACCTCCAGCGAGATTTCTCGCTTTCGGCTCTAGGCTTTCAATTCGCCCGAACTCTCGATACTAAGGACTACGAGTCAAGTTTAAAATTTGCAAGCGAAATTGACCACTAGCGGATTCAACTCAGCAGCAGCACTCTGGTAACAGGCACAAAAAAAGCCCGCTGTGTTTTCAACAGCGGGCTTTGTAATTTCGATTGTTCTCTTACTCTTCTTCGCTGGTCGCCGACCCTGCTTCACCAGTTTCAGCAGCCACTTCATCACCTGCTGGTGCTTCATCGACCGCCGGTTCTGCCGCTTCAGTTGTCGGCTCGTCTTCGCCTTCTACTTCGGCATCGTCGTCAACAAAAGCCGGCTTTTGACTGACCTGAGAAACACGATCATGCACACCCACGAACTCAAGAATCGCTTGAGTACCAGCATCACCCAATCGCGGCTCAGCCAAACGAAGAACCCGAGTATATCCACCCGGACGATCAACGAAACGATGGGCAACATCATCGAACAGGATTTCAACTGCTTCTTTGTCACGCAGCATTGCGAACACGCGACGTCGTGCGGTAACCGCGGGAGCCATCGCAGCGACCCACTTTTTCCAGCTCTCACTTTCGCGCCACTGCTTCCAAGCTTCTGTGTTTCGCTCAGCGTCCGTCGCAAATTCTTCAGCTGCCTCTTCGTGAGGGATCGAATTCTTCGCAATCGTGATGCACTTTTCAACGAGCGGCTTAACCTCTTTCGCCTTTTGGATGGTCGTTACGACTCGCCCCTTAAAGCGCGGAGGATTCACAACGGATTTACCATCAGCCATGGTCAAACCCTCGTAGTACGAATCGTCTCGTTCGGTCAAAAACAAGCCAGTCGCGAGGTTTCGAAGCATTGCTTTGCGATGACTGGAAGATCGCCCCAAGCGTCTTCCTTTTTTCTTATGTCTCATTGGTACACCAAAAGGTCTGTTGTCTAATTTTTTCTATTCTTGTTTTCAGCCAAATCCGCTATCTGCGGTCCAGCTCCCAACGTGACTCGTCAAAGTGAGACGAGCCGTTTTAATTGTGATCTATGAAATCTGTGGTGCAGGAGGAACTTTCATTCCCAAATGAAGCCCCAACTCACTCAACAACTGGCGGACTTCCACCAAAGTCGTTTCACCAAAATTCCGTATTTCCATTAACTGGTCTTCATTTCGCTGAACCAGATCTCGGACAACACCGATCCCGGCGTACTCAAGACAGTTACTGGCTCGCACTGAGAATCTCAGTTCGGAAATTGGCATGTTCAATTTCGCTTCCAATGCCGCATCAATGCCACCCTTGCTGCGTGGCTGTGAATGGACTTGTGCACCCAACTCCGAATATTGAACGAAAGGGTTAAGGTGCTTACGTGTGATCTTGGCGGCTTCCACAACAGCCATCTCAGGATGAATCGATCCGTTGGTCCAAACTTCCAAGGTCAACTTGTCGTAGTTCGTCTTTTGACCAACACGAGTCTCTTCAACATCGTAGCGGACGCGAGTCACTGGACTGTAAACCGCATCGATTGGAATGATCCCGACTTCGTGATCCCGGCCACTGTGCTCAGTCGCTGGAACATAGCCACGGCCATTCTCAACGACCATTTCCATCATAAACGGAACATCATCAGTGAGAGTCACCAAAGTGTGATCAAAATTAATAATTTCAACGTCACCACCGGTCTGAATATCAGCGCCTGTGATGGGACCAGCCGTGCTTTTTTCGATCGTAATGACTTTCATTTGATCGGTGTGATTTTTGACAATCAAGGACTTCACATTCAGCACGATATCCGTAACGTCCTCAAGAACGCCGGGAATCGACGAAAATTCGTGGTTCGCACCGCGAATCTTCAATTGCGTGATCGCACTGCCTTCGAGGCTTGAAAGCAATACGCGGCGAAGACTGTTCCCGATCGTGGTCCCAAATCCCCGCTCGAAAGGTTCCGCCATGAACTTTCCGTAGGTGTTTGTAAGAGTCTTACGATCGCAATCTACAACGCTTGGTAATTCCAAACCGCGCCAACGAACGTGCATTGAGGATCTCCGTTAAAGGTCAATCTTGAATCAAGGTCAATCTTGAATCACTCGCATTCGAGATTGTAATTTCTGTGAATTGAATAAGCTGAAAGTTTGTTCGCCCCGACCAATGTCCGTCAATCGAGAGACATCCAATCCGAGACAATCGCAGGCTAGACACCGGCGAGATCGGCCAATTAAACGCGTCTCTTCTTCCGTGGACGACAACCATTGTGAGGAATTGGCGTGCAGTCTTCAATCGATTTGATATTCAAACCGGCAGCTTGCAACGCTGTGATCGCACTTTCCCGTCCGCTGCCAGGACCCTTGACGCGGACATCAACTTCCTTCACGCCAAACTTGAGGGCTTTGTCGGCTGCCTGCTGAGCAGCACTTTGCCCGGCAAACGGCGTACTTTTGCGGCTACCTTTGAAACCACACGTTCCGGCACTGGCCCAACAAAGAGTCTCCCCTTTGGTGTCAGTGATTGTCACGGTCGTATTGTTAAATGTCGCCTGAATGTGAGCAATACCGTAAGTAACGTTACGGCGAACTCGACGTTTTTTTGTCTTTGCCACTGCTTGCTTTCTCCGCTTTCGTGACGCGCCATCGGACGCGTCTTACTGTGTTTAATTTGTCTTGTGTTGAATCTACAGGCTGCGATAAACACTCCAAGCCGAAGCCTTGAGTCCATCAACAGATAACCAAGGACTACTTGAGATCCTTGACGCCTTTCTTACCTGCGACGGTCTTCTTAGGACCTTTTCTTGTTCTCGCATTCGTCTTGGTGCGCTGACCGCGAACCGGCAATCCGACTCGGTGCCGAATCCCTCGGTAACATCGAATGTCACGAAGCCGGCCAATGTTTTGCTGCACTAGACGCCGCAACGGACCTTCGACCGTGTAATCGCGTTCGAGAATCGTTGCAATCCGACCGATTTCTTCATCAGTCAAATCACGCGCTCGTTTATCCTGATCAATTCCTGCCTTGTGACATAAGTCACGAGCAGTCTGATTGCCAACACCGTACAAATAGGTAAGCGAAATAACAGCTTTTCTGTCATTCGGAATGTCAACACCCAACAAACGCGGCATACGATTTCTCCAACGGACCTGAACGCAGGTCGACTACATAAATGTTCGATTTAATAAATTCTAATGTCTTTTGTTCACTAAGTTGAGCACCACACAAATTTGTGACGCCCCACTTCCTCGATCGGGCATTCTCCCCCAAACGAACATTGCCTATTCACGGCCCGTCTGGGCGCACTCAAGGCTAAATTTTCAATCCTTTGAGTAGGAGTTCCATCCATTGAAACCCTTATTGCTCTTACAACCCACCTTTTGGCTGCGTTGCAATAATCTAACCCTGACGCTGTTTATGGCGCGGGTTGGTGCAGATTACGTATACTCGGCCTTTTCGCCGAACAACCTTACAATTCTCGCAAATTCGCTTCACGCTAGCGCGGACTTTCATCGAAGTTCTACTCGCTCTTATTCATCTTGTTTAAAGCCCACCAGTATAGGAATTTAGTGGCAATTATCACAAGGGCCAATCTGGA
>JAALLA010000118.1:8306-13594 GCA_011087765.1 Pirellulaceae bacterium | reverse complement strand
AACGCCAATCGTGCGGATGATTTTGTCATTCTTAAGGGAATCGAATGCGATATTCTCGAAGCTGGTGGAATGGATTTACCCGATGAGGTTTTGGCTCAAGGTGATTTTATTATTGCCAGTGTCCACTACGGGCAAAACCAACCCCGGCAACAGATCACGGATCGGATTATCGGAGCGATCGAAAACCCACACGTTTCCATGATTGCGCACCCGACGGGTCGCCTCTTAAACAAGCGGGAGGCATACGATGTAGATATCGATGCCGTATTCCAGGCGGCGAAGGCTAATCACAAAATGGTCGAACTCAACGCCAATCCAGTTCGTCTCGACCTCAATGACATTCATCTTTTAGCTGCTAAGACGCACGGCATTCCCGTTGTAATCAACACCGACGCCCACCGGACGTTGGGCCTTAGTAATATGCGGTACGGAATCAAACAGGCTCGCCGGGGTTGTTTATCCGCGGCCGATGTCGCCAACACGCTACCTTTGACTGAGTTTCTCAAGGCACTCCATCGCTGACATGCCAACCGACGAAACGATGCGGAAAGGCAACGCCCCGTCACGACACTACGTTGTGTTTTAACAACGCTCTACCGGCAAACGCCTGAATTCACCCAACGTTCGGCATTGGCACGGGGCTTGCATTGACTCGTTGACGTACTGCTGTTGGATCGCATTAGAGATCCAATCGGCAGTTCCACCAATCCAACAGATCTCTCCACTCAACTCCAGTTCAATCGACTACCCACCCGCCAACGAACAATATGCCTAAGCCAAAGACTTTATCAACAGTAAAATACTACCTACCCGTCCTACTCAAGGAACAAGAAGTGTTGCTTGCTGCAAACCAGAAAAGGCGGCAAATCATATTCGCCAACACATTTGCGGCCGTCTTAGTATTCTTAGTCACGCTTGCCCTCATCAACTCTCTGGGACTGACTCAGGACCTGACTGCCGGGTTCCAAGCCTTGATGAATCAGTGAAGCGTGCTTTAACCGATGACGTTGAATACAAAAAATAATAGCATTCAATACCGGCACAAACAGTACCGACACAAAACTTCGATAACTGGTTCCGTAGAAGGAAAACGATATAACTCGTTTTAGTAAGCGGCTCCCGACTCGGAAATTTGCTCAATCGGGTGCCACGTTGTCTTGACTTCACAAAAATCCTGAATGAGGTAGGGGTTCGCCGTTGCCTCTGTAGACCAATCTTGGTGATAGATTTTAACGCGTTTAATATTCTCCGATGCAAACTCCTTTATCTCGGTATTTAATCCTGGCTCGAGCCCATCACAGGCAATTGCATTGACGTCCAAATGACGGCTGAAGTGCTCCGTCAATTCTTTGATTCGTCCAGTCAAAATATTGACGACGCCCCCGGGGACATCAGACGTTGCCAAGACCTCAGCAAAAGTGACCGCAGACAATGGACACTTCTCGGAAGCAAGAACAACGCAGGTGTTTCCGGAGGCAATTACTGGAGCAATCAAAGAAACCAATCCCAAAAGCGGACAATCTCGGGAAGCTACCGTGAATACAACGCCAACCGGCTCAAGCGTCGAAAAATTAAAATGCGACGATGCGACTGGATTGACTGCGCTAAAAACCTGCTGGTATTTGTCACACCAGCCAGCGTAGTAAATCAAACGGTCAATACTCTGGCTAACGTGAATCTCCGCAGTTTCAACATCCAGTCCCTGGCGCACGAGTTCCTCCGAGAATTGCTGAGATCGCCCCTCTAACATCTCCGCAATCCGGTAGAGTATTTGTGCGCGATTGTAGGCCGTGCGTCTGGACCAACCCGCTTGGGCAGAGCGGGCAGCAACCACAGCGTTACGCACATCTTTTCGGGACGCGAGACATACATTACCTAACGACGATCCATTGACAACGGGCTGGTAATACCTTGCCGACTCGGTTCGGGGAAACTTACCGTCAATGTACATTTTATAAGTTTTCAATACCTCGAGCCGCTCGCTTTTAGCTGAATTTTCGCCTGAATTTTTATTTGATTCTTCCACTGTCATTTCACCCGCTTGAATTATTAAATCGTACCGAAGATATCGCCGTCACAAAGAATTACGAGTATCAAATTTCCAGATAGGCCGAGAGCCCATGCAAGCCACCCTCTCGCCCAAAACCACTCTCTTTAAATCCTCCGAAGGGGGATGTTGGATCAAACAGGTTGTAAGTATTCGCCCAAACTACCCCGGCTTTCATTTGGGAAGTCATGTTAAAAATTTTCGAGCCCTTATCCGTCCACACACCCGCCGATAATCCATAGGGAGTGTTATTGGCCTTTTGAATTACCTCGGCCACCGTTCGAAAAGTTTGCACCGCTAACACGGGGCCAAAAATATCTTCTTGTGCTCTCCGATTGGACTGGGCGACGTCGGTAAACAGCGTCGGTCGGCACCAAAATCCGACTTGGGGTAATTCACAATCCGGTTGGTAAAACTCCGCCCCCTCTTGTTTACCAACTTCAATGTATTGCTCAATGGTCGCCAACTGCTCTTGGGAATTGATCGCTCCAACGTCCGTATTCTTGTCCATAGGATCCCCCACAATCAACGTGCCCATGCGATGTTTTAGCTTCTCAATCAGTTCATCATGAATCGACTCCTGAACGAACAAACGACTTCCAGCACAGCAGACATGCCCTTGATTAAAATAGATTCCATTGACGATGCCCTCGACAGCCTGATCGATAGCAGCGTCATCGAACACAATATTCGCCGCTTTGCCACCTAATTCGAGCGT
Source organism: Pirellulaceae bacterium (assembly GCA_011087765.1). GTDB lineage: Bacteria > Planctomycetota > Planctomycetia > Pirellulales > Pirellulaceae > Mariniblastus. Next base: position 10,829 of record JAALLA010000118.1, on the reverse strand, counting down.
GCACCGTTTATTCGTGCCTGCGATCGCCTTTTGAATCATTTTGCCGACCTCGGTGGACCCCGTAAACGCGACCTTATCAACATCATTATGGTTGACAATCGCTGCTCCCACGTTGCCGTGCCCCGTCACAACATTGACAACACCAGGGGGAAAGCCGGCCTCCTGAATCAACTCCGCCAATTTCAGGGCGGTCAAAGAGGTTGTTTCCGCCGGTTTCAGCACGACCGTGTTTCCAGTTGCGAGTGCCGGAGCTATTTTCCAGGCAGCCATCAATAACGGAAAATTCCAGGGGATAATCTGCCCCGCCACTCCAAGGGGCCGGGGGCTCCGATTAGGAAACGCATAGCTGAGCTTGTCAGCCCAACCGGCGTAGTAAAACAAATGAGCGGCCGCTAACGGCACATCAACATCTCGTGATTCTCGAATGGGTTTACCGCCGTCGAGTGATTCGATTACGGCAAATTCGCGGGACTTCTCCTGCAATAGCCTCGCCAATCGATACAAATATTTGCCCCTTTCTCCACCCCCCATCTTGGACCACTCACCCGTAAAAGCAGCGCGTGCAGCGGCAACCGCTTGATCCACTTCCGCCGAAGATGACTCCGTAATTTCCGCCAACACCTCACCGGTAGAAGGGTTAACGGACGAAAAGACATTCCCGTGATCGGGCATACGGAACTCACCGTCGATAAAAACGCCATAGCGTTCCTTGAGAGAAATATGCCCGGTACTTTCAGGAGCGGGTGATAAATTCCAATGCTTGTTCTTCTGAGTCATAATAGTTTCTGTTTCGAAATAAATAGCCGATTCACAAATCAGCTGGTGCTCTCATTTCAATGATTGAGATTAGCGTTTCTAGAATCAATCAATCGCAAAATAATTGGCCGCTTGATAGGCGCCCGTCTGTTGCTTGGCGATCTGCATTAAAACATCATTCGCCAAGGAACTGGCCCCAAACCGAAACCACTTTGGATCAAGCCAATCGTCACCGAGCGTTTCTTTTACCATGATTAAATAGTGGAGCGCTAGTTTGGCTTTCGATATCCCTCCAGCGGGCTTCATTCCCACCATCAATCCGGTCTTTTGAAAATGGTCACGGATCGCTTCAAGCATCACCAAAGTGACTGGCATCGTGGCAGCCGGTTGAATCTTCCCGGTCGACGTCTTAATAAAATCCGCACCAGCGGCAATTGCAATGTCACTTGCAAGACGCACTTTATCAAGAGATCCCAACTCGCCGGTTTCAAGAATTGTCTTCAACCTTGACTCGCCGCAAGCAGCTTTAACTGCAGCAATTTCGTCGAACACAAAATTGTAATCACCGCGATGAAAGCGCCCTCGCGAGATCACCATGTCTATCTCATCCGCCCCCTCGGAAACGGCCATGGACACATCGGCCAACTTAATCTCCAACGAAGAATTTCCGCTCGGAAATGCAGTCGCAACAGAGGCCACTTTAATACCCGACCCAGCAAGACTACGCTTGGCCAACCCAACAAAGTTTGGATAAACACACACCGCAGCAACATTCGGCAAACCGTCAATCGAATCATGTAAATGCTGGGCTTTGTAACACAACTGCTTTACTTTACCCTCGGTATCCATGCCCTCAAGCGTGGTGAGATCGATCATACTGAGGACCATTCCGAGCCCCTGCCTCTTGGCCTGACTCTTAATACTCCTTGCCGTAAATCGCTTGGCCCGCTCCACCACTCCCACCTGGTCAATTGCCGGAGAACTGAACACCCTTGCTGTTCCTGATTGATTCATATTCCTACTTTAAAAAAGACAAATCTAAAGCTGCGAATGAGCATTAGATGGGACGCCTTGTATCGCATCAACGACCGCCTCAGGCGTATCAATCTAAGGGATATCCACTACATTTAGCCAGCCCCTCAATGACAAGCCATCAACGCTCGAATTTCTAAGAGAGGCATTCACGATCCGCTATTCCGATTTCCCTGTTGCTGAGCCCACTCAATCATCTAATTTGCTACGCCACGAAACCGTAGCGTTATATTCTGTCCGGTCAGGCTCGAATGACCAAGTCAGTTTTTTTCGTGATTCAGCCAGCAGCCTTCTGACAAATAGCAGCATGCCAATGACGAAAACGAAACTGCCCAAACCAGCCATCGCACCGAGACCTGCCAGCTTGGAAGCCAGCTGGTCGACAACCGTTAGCTCATTTTCGTAATTCAGCACGGCCCACACCTCAACTCCCTTAACCGTTTCCGGCAACTCACTCTTGCGCGTTCCAATTACCAGATCACCTAATGGAATCCTTTCAATAATTGCGGCAAACTCAAATTCCCCCTCAATTCCAGCAAAAGAAACATCCGCCCCAACTTCAGTATCCCCATAGAGCAGACTCTTGGGTGATAACGGGGCGCCGCTATCGGGAAGCGTTACCTTTGCAAAACCAATATCTAATTCCTGCCCGTCGAAGTTTTGCCAAACTTGTTCCATCGCCGGGTGCTCAAGAATTAACCCCTCTTGGACCCCCAGTTCGGTCACACTCGAACC
>JAALLA010000118.1:0-8206 GCA_011087765.1 Pirellulaceae bacterium | reverse complement strand
ATTTCCCATCGCAAGGGACGGAGCTGTTTTTTCGAGATCGTCATAGCTACCGGTGAAGTAGCTTCGATAGCTAAAGTTCTTTCCGCGAGTTGTGTTAATTTTCCGTCCTGCAAAGACGGATGCGACCTGATTTCCCCAGCGATCACAAACAAACCAACTGTCGACATTGGACGGATACTGATCGTCCTGATCGTTAAGCCTCAAACTCAGCATCGCTTCTATCTTGCGGACATATTCATTTTTTGCAAGCTGTTCCCTCACGGATTTCAGTGACTCTTTGTCTTCTCGCAACAAGTCGTCATTTAACTCGGGATAGGCAATCCGACTTCGCAGCACCATCACCTCGGGATCATCGATCAGCCTAGAAAAATCCTCCCGAAAAGCTCCGTCCTCAGAGAGTTGTCGAACCGCTCTAAAATATTCATTTAAATTGGAAGCCGCGCCGCGAGCCGCAAAATTTCCCGCAAACTTATTCTCCAGCGCCGCTTTCCGCAGCACCGCAGTCTGAGCATCCTGATAGGAATTCCGAAACGCGATGGCACCAACGATTGCCATAAAAGACATCAAGATGAACGGGGCAATCAGACCAAGAATGATCACCGGACGACGAGCCTTAATCATCTCGCGTTGCCGCAAAGCTAACAACACACTTTGAATATTATTGAATCTATGCTTTGGATCCGCCGCAATGCACTTCTCTATCAGATCGCCCAATTGACGATCGACACCTGCAATCTTTCGATGCTCCGAAGGAACTGATACTTTATAAAACAGTTCCTGATAAGCCTTCAATCGATCCGGCACGCTTTCTCCGGATTCAATCATTCGAATCGAAGATTCCGAATAACGCGGTGGATGTCCAACAAGCATACTGTAGAGCAATGCACCTAAACCATAGACATCCCAACTGGCATTTGGGATCGCGGCGGTGTCCGCTTGCTCAGGCGCCATATAAAAAAGAGTACCAAGTGATGAGTTTTGTTCGCTACTCAAACGGGACTGCCCAAAATCACAAACCCGCGGCTTACCATTTTGATCAAGGAGTACATTGCCTGGCTTCAAATCACAGTGCAAAATCCCTTTATCATGAAGGGATGCCATCCCAATTGCGATTTCCTGGAACAATTGGACCGATTCGTTTACCGAAAGCGTACCGCCGTCCTTAAGCCGATCTTCAAGTGAACCGCTCTCGATAAAGTCCATTATGTAGTAGGGAGGGTCCGCCTCCCAGCCAACATCCAACAATCCAATGACATAGCTGTCGTTAGATAAAACGGCAAGCTTCTCAACTTCCTGAGCTAACATCTTGACGCCCGATTTAGAGCCGCGCGTGTAAAATTTAATCGCGACACTTCGGCCAGTTTTTTCATTAATGGCGGACCAGACTTCGCCATAAGCTCCACTGCCGACAAATCCAATGAACCGATACCCCGCTACTTCCGCAGGGGGACGCCCCTTCATCAGACTCAATTTTCGAGCGTTCTGCTGGTCATCTGACGATTGATTCTGGGTTTCATCAGAAAGCATTAAGCGTCCTAAACTGTTAAACGAGGGTCTTAAGAATCATTGATCGCTTGCTAAATTATAGTGAACTCAACCGCCGGCGAAAGTAACATCCTCATTCTAGCGACGAATCCCAAAGGCCGTACTCACCTGTTCAGGAATCTCTGCTAACTCGCCGGATTCTAAATTAACAAAAACCCAGTTGGTTTCTGCCTCGACAAGTCGGCGACCGTCCCGTTGCCGAATCACATGGTAACGCCGCTTTGACGAAAAACGCTCCATTCCAGCCACCCAGGTTTTGACCACAACCTCGTCGCCAAGAAGCGCTGGAATTTTGTATTTAATTTTGTGAGACCGTACGATAAACCCGAAGCCCAACTCGCGATATCGATCCCACGACCAGCCAACGGATTTCGAATGTTCACCTGCTGACTGCAAGCACCACTGCAAGAACACGAGATTGTTGACATGGTTCATAGCGTCGAGCGCATCTTCTTCAACGGTCAACTCATGCAAATATTCATTGCTAATTTCGTTTGGGTTTTGGTTTGCCAGGTCCCCGCTCGCTTGGTTCATTCACTTGCCTTCAAGATAAGATCGGTTCAGAGGTAAGATCAGTTCAGAATTCATCGTCCTCTCCGCGTCGCCAATTGGAATGAAATTTTAAAATTCAACAACCCGACACTTACTTCCTCGCTGACTTCCAAGACCCTGCCAATACTGTGAAACTTGGCACAATTACTGGTTCTTCAACTTGCCGAACGAAGGCATCCCTTCCCCTGCAAAGCAACGCAACCCGCCCGCAATCATCAAAATCCGAGACTCAAAATCGGTTTGGATACCGATTTAACCCCCGATTCATTTGGACGACTCCAACGGGTTATATCGACCGCGCGAGCGTTTCCTTGACTTTATCGAGAATTCAAACCAAACTCAGGTTTTAGGATTTGCAACGTTGCAATTGCCAAGCCAGATTACGTTTGGCATCCGTCACTCACGGATGTGAATCCTTAAGAATGGTCGATTACCCTCCCGCTCACACTATCAAGCATTGCATCTATGTTTCATTGTAACCATTTCATGCCCAAGGCATTTGTTTTCTCCATTTTATTGTGTCTTGTCACGGCGACATTTGCGATTGCCCAAGAGGAACCCGTCCCGGCGGTTGATTCCAAAATCAATTCAGGGTTCATCTCGGCACTCCCCCTGAGAAGCATCGGTCCTGCATTAATGTCGGGACGGATTGCTGACATTGCCGTGGACCCAACGAATCCCAATGTCTGGTATGTGGGAGCAGGTTCGGGCGGAGTCTGGAAAACGACCAATTCAGGAACCACCTTTGAATCGATATTCGATGGCCAAAAGTCTTATTCCATTGGCTGCATAACAATCGACCCCAACAACAATAATACAATTTGGATCGGTAGCGGGGAAAATGTTGGTGGGCGACACGTTGGATACGGAGATGGAATTTATGTGAGTCACAACGGCGGAAAATCGTTTACCAATAAAGGCCTAGCCGATTCTGAGCATCTTTCGAAAATCATCGTCCACCCAAAAAACTCCAAAATTGTTTTTGCGGCATCCCAAGGGCCACTCTGGTCACCGGGAGGACAACGCGGCCTCTATAAATCGATTGATGGTGGAGACAACTGGCGCAATGTCCTCAATTGTGATGGAAAACCCGGCGGAGACTACACGGGTGTCACCGACGTTGCCATGGACCCTAATGACCCTGACACACTCTACGCCGCCACGCATCAAAGACACCGCACGGTCTGGTCACTACTGAACACGGGACCGCAATCCGGCATATACAAGTCCACTGATGGTGGCGAGTCTTGGATTGAACTAAAGACTGGTCTGCCAGGCGGAGACAAAGGAAAAATCGCACTTCAAGTATCACCTCAAAAATCAAACGTGGTTTACGCAGCCATTGAAATGCAAAACCGAGTGGGTGGTTTTTATCGCAGCGAAGACTTTGGAGGTAGTTGGAAAAAAATGTCTGATTATGTCGGCGGAGGGACCGGGCCACATTACTATCAGGAAATTTATTGCGACCCACACCGGTTTGACGTTGTCTATCACGCAAACGTCCGAATGGGACGAACCGAAGACGGTGGTAAAACCTTTGATTCGGTTTCTAAATCGACCAAACACGTCGACAACCATGCTGTTGCCTTCAGCCCGACGGACCCCAATTTTTTAATTGTCGGTTGCGACGGTGGGCTTTATCGTTCCTACGACTACGCACAAAGCTATTCGTTTTGTGCCAACTTACCTTTAACTCAATTTTACAAGGTCGATGTCGATTACGATTTCCCGTTTTACAATGTCGTAGGCGGCACCCAAGACAACAACACGCAGTATGGTCCATCGCGAACTAGAAATGTTCAGGGAATTCGCAACGCAGATTGGCGAATCACAATCGGAGGTGATGGGCATGACAACGCGATTGACCCAACCGACCCCAACATTATTTACTGTGAATCTCAGGAAGGATACATTCGGCGATTCGATCGAAGAACAGGGCAATCAGTCGACATCCGCCCGCGTCCGGGCGCTGGCGAGGACAACTTGCGATTCAATTGGGACTCACCCATTTTAATCAGCCCTCACGATAACAAGCGGATTTATTTTGCTTCCAAGTTTCTCCATCGAAGTGACGACCGCGGTGACTCTTGGACCACTGTCAGTCCTGACCTTTCTCGAAACCAAAACCGCTACAAACTTAAAATGATGGATCGTGTTTGGAGCGTTGACGCGGGCTACGACCTCCTCGCCATGTCGCAGTACGGGAACATTACTTCCATCAGTGAATCTCCCTTGGTCGAAGGTCTGCTGTATGTGGGAACCGACGACGGCTTGATTCATGTCTCGGAAGATGGCGGAGACAATTGGTCCGCTACGGAAAAGATCTTTGACGTCCCCGAATACTTTTTCGTAAACGATATTAAGGCTGACCGGCATGATCCCAATGTCGCCTACGCCTGCCTCGACAACCACAAAACCGGTGACTACAAACCCTATCTGGTCAAAACTACCGATCGCGGAAAAACATGGTCACTGATTAGCGGCGACCTTCCGGAACGCCATCTTATTTGGCGAATCGAGCAGGACCATGAAAATAAAGACTTGTTCTTTCTGGGAACGGAATATGGTTTATTCTGCTCACTTAACGGATGTAAAACATGGATCAAAATAACTGCGGGCGCGCCCAACATTCCATTCCGTGACCTCGCTATCCAGCGTCGCGAAAACGACCTCGTCGCCGCAACCTTTGGACGCGGGTTTTATGTCCTTGACGATTACTCCCCTCTGCGTGAGTTGACAGATGAATTACTAGACAGCAGCGATTTGCATATTTTCCCAATTCGGAAAGCACTTTGGTATATTCCACAGGATCTTCTGGGCGGAAGAAAAGGTTCGCAGGGAGACAGCTATTTCGAGACCCCCAATCCTGCATTTGGAGCAACGCTTACCTACTACCTCAAATCTGATTTGAAAACAAAGGCAGCAATCCGGAAGGAAGCTGAAGCAAAGCTTTCTGGCAAAGGTGAAGATGTCCCAACTCCTTCCTGGGATCAGTTACGGGAAGAATCACTGGAGCAAGCACCCAAAGTTTACTTCGAATTTTACAACCAATCCAAAGAAATCGTGGCTCGTGTCAACGGGAGCACGAACAAAGGCCTGCACCGTTTGTCATGGAATCTTAGGTATACCCAGTTCAACGGAAGCCCGATGGTTGCCCCGGGGAACTATTCTGTCCAGGGGTTTCAATTAGTAGATGGAAATACAACCAAGCTGGGTAACGAACAAAGCTTTGAGGTTCTTTCAATTGAAAACCCGAGTCTGAAACCAAAAAATCTAGACGAGACAATCGCCTACCAACTTGGGCTTGCTAAATTCAATGATGCCATCGGCGCAACGGCACGAACGCTCGCTACGCGAATCGAAAGAATCATGGAAATGCAACAAGTTCTTCAAAAAAGCCCGAACGCCGATCCCGGCCTCCTGAAGCAGGCTCGCGAACTGGAACTCAAATTGCGAACGGCGGCCCGCCAACTCAATGGAGACAATATCAAGAGTGACAAATTCGTGGAGGATGTTCCGTCCATTGGAAGTCGCGTCGGCTCAGTGCTTTACGGTTCGTCTCGCAACACCTATGGAATTACTCAGACACAAAAGGATCAAGTGGAAATTGCCCGAACCGAATTCAAGGTGGTTTCAAAGACAATTAAGAAATTAATTAATTCCGATTTCAAAGCCTTTGAAAAGAAATTAAACGAGGCAGGCGTCCCTTGGACTGAGGGCCGCGACATCCCCGGCTTCAAGTAACCGCTTGGAAAGGGTCGGTATCTTCGACCGTGCCGGGGCTCGGTAAGCTGGGTCTGCACAATTAGACGATTTTGATCACCGCATGTGAAATTGTGCAAACAATAGGTTGTTCCGTTGCAATTACGGTTGACGATCTTAAGCCGATGACACAAATTGATTGGATGTCTATCGAATTTAAATGCACCACCTGCCAGAGCCTTCTTTGCGTTGACGAAACCGGAAGCGGCAAACGGGCGCGGTGCCCCCACTGCAAATCCCTTAACTTGATACCAAAAACGAAACTGGATAAACCTGCTGAACCTCCTGCTTCGCAACAATTCTTTATCGACTCGGTATCTGGTTCAATTTACGGTCCAATTACGAAACTGGAACTCGATCAATGGGTTGAAGAAGGGCGAATTTCAGGCGACTGTGTTGTCCGCGCCAGTGGAGAGAAAGGGGGACAACCCGCAAGTCGTTATTACCCCGCACTGCAACCCTCTCCACGTCAGCGTCCCCAAACGGCGAATCAGCCGCCTGCAATCGACGACTCGACAGATCTGAACACCGAGAATCCGTACCACTCGCCGCCCATATCCAAAACAACCAAAGCAGTAAAACTCGCGGGTTATTCAGTGATCCCAACCGCGATCGATTTTGAAACGATTTTCTACGGTGCAGTAAAGGTCTTTTATAAAAACGCGTTCATACTCTCGGCGACGGCCTTGATTTGCATGTTGCCGTCAATCGCTGACTCGATTTACCGCGTCGCCGAGATTGAGCTCGACGCCATTCCGCAAATCCTGCTTAACCTCGTGCAAATTTATCTAAGCATCGGCCAAGCGAGATTGGCGATCCAAATTTGTCGTGGGCAAACGGCTGCATTTTCGACCGTCTTTTCTGGAAGTGATAAGTTTCTACCCGTCATCCTCTTCACGTTTTTAGCCTACATTGCCTTGACTCTTGGGATTCTGCTATTGGTTCTACCGGCAGTACTTCTGCTGCTTTATCTGTGGCCAAGCTATTTCCTTATCGTAGATAACCACGCCGATGTCATCGACAGCCTCTCGATGGCAAAAGACATTTGCACCCCCAATGTTTTGACGACATTCTTGTTAGGTTTAACGTCTATCGCCATCTTAATCGGCGGCCTCCTGATTTGTGGAGTTGGCGTGCTCCCCGCCACCGGGTTCGTCTCAGTTCTATGGGCCGTTTCCTATCTTGCGATGTCAGGCCAAATTTCCTTTGAATAATTCTGCCAACCATCAAACTCTAATCGTTAAACACCAAACGTAATGAATAACAAACCATCGATTGCCGCTGTCGCTTTTGATATGGATGGCCTCATTTTCAATACGGAGGACCTCTATGATCAAGTTGGTGAAATTTTACTTTCTCGACGGGGATTGAATTTCACCCGAGAGCTGAAAATGGAGATGATGGGTCTTCCCGCTCCGAAAGCCTACGAAATCATGCGAACGAGGTGTGCGATCACCGACTCCGTCACTGAACTTCAAACTGAAACCGATGCGATTTTTGATGAACTTTTACCCAAACAACTGCGAACCATGCCGGGTTTGGAAACACTCTTGGAAAAGTTGGAATCCAAAAGGATTCCCAAAATCGTTGCCACGAGCAGTCACCGCAAATTTGCCGAACGAAACCTCGCGCAATTTGAGCTTACTCATCGGTTTGAATTTATTTTAACGGCCGAAGATGTGACTCTAGGCAAGCCTCACCCTGAGGTTTATTTGACTGCCTCTCAAAAATTAACTGTCGCCCCTCCTAATTTGCTCGTTCTCGAAGACAGTAAAACGGGCAGTACCGCCGCTGCAGCCTCGGGGGCTTTTACGATTGCTGTGCCGACCTTTCACAGTGTTGGATTAGATTTCTCGCACGTAAACCACGTCGCTTCACGACTCGACGATGAATTTATCTTGAGCCTGTTTGACTAATCAACACTCGGTTTTTTCAGCTTTTACCAACCAGCTTTTACCCGCCTTGTGAGAGGCCCCCTTTCCGTATTTTCTAAGTTAGCCTTCTCTGCTGATGGTGGAAATTGCGCGCATGGGTTTTTGGGATCAAACATGGGATCAAGCAGAGCGAAGGATGAGAAGGCCACAAAAGAGGCAACCCATCCCCTTAAAAACATCGAGCGAATCCAGTAGACTCAACTGCATGATTGTACCGACTGATGAGCCAGGAAAGCCCAAGCCCAAAGAAGGCCTTTTCTCAAAGGTTTTCGATTCCTTATTAAACGTCCCGCTCATTCTCATCGATCTGTTTAGCCTTGGCGAGGGATGCGCAAGTTGCGGGTGCTCCGGTTGCGGTTGCTTTATGCTTCCTGTAATCCTCCTCACGCTGTCTTTGTTCGCATTCTCCGGTT
>JAALLA010000117.1 GCA_011087765.1 Pirellulaceae bacterium | reverse complement strand
TTCAACGATTAATTATGGCCTTCCGAATGAGCCCCGCACTCAACGCGGGCAAAAAAGATAAGTTCAAAAAGAACCAGAAATCGCTGGACGAAAAATTTGTCTACCTAAAAGCATTTAAAAACATTCCTGAAAACGACCTTGAGATTCTTTTACCCGGATCCAAAGTTCGCTTAACCAAACTGGATCGCGCGAAAATTCTACTGCCAACGCTTTCCGGCATGGCGTTCACCATTTGGAAAGTAGCGAGAGGCGTTCTTGTACTGTCACTAGCCTTTCATTTTGCCAACATTCTTGGCTGGGCAATTTTGATTGGAGCCATTGGCGGTTACGTATTCAAATCAGTTCTCAGTTATCTCAACACAAAGAACAAGTATCAATTTGGATTGACCGAAAGTCTTTACATCAAGAATTTGGATAACAACTCAGGGGTAATTTACCGCATTCTCAATGAAGCTGAAGAGCAGGAACTGTGCGAAGCGGTTCTGGCCTACACTTTTTTGTGGAAATGTACCGGAACTGACCAGGGTCTGACTGAGGAAGAATTAGATGAATTAGTCGAAGAATTCCTTGAAGAGACGACAGGTATCGATGTCGACTTTGAGGTTCACGATGGCCTTGGAAAACTAGAACGATTAGCACTTGCCACGAGAAACGAACGACAAGAGTGGACTGCTGCGCCGATCCACCTTGCGAGCGAATTGTTAAATCAAAACTGGAGCGAACTATTTGAATCTCGCGTCGCGAAGACAGCTGGTTTTGAAAGCCCGCTTGATGACGGGCTGTTCACCAACTAATTTCAGATAAGCCTCCGACTAAGCATACAACCTTCTAACCCAACATTGGAACTAAAGTGAGCGAAACGAAACTCTCCCACATTCACAGCCAGCAACATTACAGCCGTGCGAAACAACTGATGCCGGGCGGCGTCAACAGTGCAGCTCGAGCTTTTGGAGCAGTCGGCGGGGAACCGATCGTTTTTGAACGAGGAGAGGGAGCCTACCTCTTTGATGTCGACGGCAATCGCTACATTGATTTTATTGGCAGCTGGGGACCTATGATCTTTGGTCACCAATTCGAACCCGTCAAAGAAGCTGTGCACGCGGCAGTCGAACGCGGCACTAGCTTTGGTGCACCCACTGTTGCCGAAAACGAATTAGCCGAGTTGGTAATCGCCGCCGTACCGAGTGTGGAAATGGTCCGCCTGGTAAACTCGGGAACCGAAGCCACTATGAGTGCTATCCGGCTGGCCCGAGGGTACACCGACCGTGATCTGGTCATCAAGTTTTCCGGAAATTATCATGGCCACGTCGACAGCCTTTTAGTAGCCGCTGGCAGTGCTGCCGCCACCCTCGGCGTTCCCAATTCTCCAGGAGTCACCGAGGGTACGAGCCGCGATACGCTGGTTTTACCCTACAACGATTGTGCCCGTTTAACAGAGACTTTCAAGAATCACGGAGATTCCATTGCAGCGGTCATTCTCGAACCTGTTTGTGGAAATATGGGCTGCGTCATTCCAACTCCCGAATTTTTACAAACACTTCGACAAACGACAGAAAATTCTGGAAGCGTCCTCATTTTCGATGAGGTGATGTGTGGTTTTCGCGTTGCCCACGGAGGCGCTCAAGAAATTTTTGGCATTACCCCAGACTTAACCACGATGGGCAAAATCGTTGGAGGTGGACTTCCACTCGCCGTCTTTGGTGGTAAGCGGGAGATTATGCAACACGTTTTACCTGCCGGGAAAGTCTTTCAAGCGGGAACATTGTCCGGCAACCCAATCGCAACCGCGGCTGGAATTGCAATGTTGAAAGCCTTGAGAGATCAGCCACCCTACGAGTATCTTGAAGGCTTGAGCCACAAACTTGAATCCGGCTTGAAGGCCGCCGCCGAATCCAATGGCATAGAACACTGCATTCAGCGTGTGGGGAGTATGATGACGTTATTTTTCCAAAACGGTCCTGTGACCGATTGGGATTCGGCATCTAAATCAAAGACGGATCAATTCTCAAAATACTTTTGGGGCTTGATCGATGAGGGGGTTTATATGCCCTGCAGTCAATTCGAGGCACTCTTTATCTCTGCGGCGCACACCAACGAAGACATTGAGCACACCATCAAAATGGCTGGTCGTGTAATGAGTGAATTCGCTGGATAAACAACTCACTCGATGATCAGAATACTGTCCTAAAGCTAGTCGCAGCCAGGCAAACCGGGTGAACTCGACTAGGCTTTTGCTTCTTTTAGCAACAGTAACTTTTTCTGGTATCGACTTTGAACGATATCAGTCAAGACTAACACTGCCAGTACGAAGTAAAAGGTAGTTTTCGTCATTGGCTCTACCTCGCTTCCAAAGATGTTTATGTGCGCCAGGTGACCACCCTCGCTCACCAACATAATCCCAACAACGAACAATACGAATAGCCCGAGTACCTCGTACATCCGGTTTTTCTCGAGGAATGTGGCAACATGGTCGGACAGCCAGACCATCATGACTCCACTAATCACAATCGCGGCAGCCATCACCCAAAACACGTCCGAAAGCGCCATCGCGCTCAAAATTGAATCAAATGAGAAAACAAGATTCATCAACACGATCCAGAAAATAACGGCACCTACCGTCTTTTTCTTTTTTTCTCCGCCGCCGTGGTCGTCGTGTTCTAACCGCGTCATGTGCCAAATTTCTTTCATCGCGGTGTAAATGATGAAACCACCACCCGCTAAAACGATCAGGCTGTGCAAACTGAAACTCGCTTCAAAGACCACTAGATCAATTTTGGGCAAAGTCGTTTGCTCAAACCAGTCTTTGAGAACAACCAGGAAACAAAGCAATCCGATTCGGAGAAAGATGGCAATTCCGATCCCCCACGACCTTACCATTTGGCGTTTTTCGACTGGAGCATGCTTCGATTCCAGAGAGATATAGAGGAGGTTGTCGAAACCGAGAACCGCTTGCAATAAAACTAAAAATCCGAGGGTTGTCAAATTAGCTATTAGCCCGGGGTCTCCCTCTGGCTGCCCATCAGCTTCCGCTTGAGCTACCTCGCCAGCACTATCTGGCTCAAAACCCCACGCTTGAGTTGCTTCGTTAAACAGTGAAAGGGCAACTAATCCGATCGCGGCATAGAACGTGAATCGGTAAATAATACCAAGGTAACGCATTTGCACTCTCTCTCTTACAAAGTTCGGTCAGCTGTTGAGTCTATCAAAATCAACGATTGGTTTGCTACCCGTTTCATTAATAAAAAATGAAGAGGCTCAGCCAATCCTGCTTCGCTAAAACAACTGCAACCACGTTCTTGTACCGAACCTAGAACAGCAAGTCACGGCTTATCCCGCGAAGTAAATTCGGCCGGTTTGATTCCGACTGGTCACATGTTTAATTTTGTTGTCCTGTCTATTACAATTGTGGATATTCGTCACAAAATCCTGATGGTAAAATGGGTTAATGAGCATTTTAAAGGCGGTCATCACCGCAGCCGCCCCCGATCAGAAACAACTTCCCCTGCAAAGCCTCGTTGACCAACAAGGGGAAACCAAAACAGCTCTCCAACTGATTGCTGATGAAGCCGTTACTGCGGGCATCGAAGAAATTGCAGTTATTATTTGCCCCGGAGAACAAGAGAATTACGTTAAGGCGGCCGGAGAACACGCCTCTCGTCTCACTTTCGTTCCACAAGATTCTCCTCGCGGTTATGGAGACGCGTTGTTGCGAGCTCGAGATTTCGTTGGAAATGACCGATTTCTTCATCTCGTGTCCGACCATGTCTACCTAAGTCAGCACCCGCGTGGCTATGCCGGCCAACTCATTGATAGCGCGACCGGGGAGGATTGTGCAGTATCGACCGTACAGCCCACTCGCGAAAACCTATTGCCTTTCTTTGGAACTGTTGGGGCAACGAGAATTGCCAATCGGCAAAAGTTGTACGAGATCAAAAGCGTTATGGAAAAGCCAACTCCAACGCAAGCCGAGCAGTATTTAATTGTAGCAGGCCTTCGCGCCAGCCATTACCTTTGCCTCTCTGGCATGCACATTCTCACGCCCACCATCATGAATCTTCTTGAGGCCGAGATGCAGGCTGCAAAGCCCGGTAGCAGCATTGCACTATCTCCCGCTCTCGAGCAACTCGCAAAATCCGAAAGATACCTTGCGACCGAAATCGATGGTGGCCGATATAACATTGGTGTCCAATATGGACTGTTGAAAGCTCAGGTTGCATTGGCATTATCTGGTAAAGATCGAGACGAGATTTTAACTGAATTACTAAATCTTGTTGCTGAAAGTAAACCCACCTCGTCTCACAACACTTCATCGGGAGCCTAACGCCGATGAAACTGGATGCCAATGAGCCGAATTCAATCGCCGGCAAGCATGAAACCGCTGACTGGCGAGCTAATCGCTTAGTTAACGTCATCGAAACTAGCGACAACCAGTTACGCAATCAGTCACTCGATGAGCTATGTAAGGGGTCAAATGTCAACGACCTTCTTAGCGATTCAGCAGCCTTGGATCAACTTTGGCGAACTACGGACAACCTCTACACTCAAGTTCGCGCACTGTTTTTTCTTTCTGCCATTCACCGGTTCCACTTACCAAAACAATTCGATCGCACTCGAACCGCACCTGGCAAAATACCGTTTGAAAGCTACCGACAATTACTCGAACGACGATTCATCGAGTCGATTGACTCGTTATTAAAGTCCCAGCAAAATAACGGCCCAAGCGATGGAATTTCAAGTGCCTTAGCCCAGGCATATCACGAACTCGGATTTCAACGCCTCGCAGATCAAGTTAGAAAAAGTGTTCGCACAGTGCGGGGCAATCAATGGATGTTTCGGACGGGTCACCCCGATGATCATCCCCTGAGATTCCGACCCGAACTGCTTGCGAGAGATGAGCACTCGCCGGCATTCCCAATCCTCTCAGAAACCACAGCGGTGAGAATGGACTTCTCTCACAGCGGCTGGAGCGATATTTTTTTTCTAGGAATGGATTTCCCCGCAGGTGCAAAAGTCATCAATGCTTCGATCAACCTCGGTGTCGTTGGCAGGGATGAGCAACCGCAACCTCCAATCGAATGCTATCTCCGCGTTATCGACAGACCTGTGTTACGCCTAGTTAGCATTGATCTCAAGTCGTCAGCCGAAATTCAGACCATCAGCGAAGTCTTTGACTTTGCCGCTGACTACCTTGGCCTTTTAAAGGCTGCAGTCATCGCCTCAGGAATCGTGCCGGCTGGCATGGACGGTTGCGGGGAATCGATCCAGCCCCTCCTTGAACGACTCGTTGGAACCGGATTAGGCATTGAAATTGTCAGTAAAGTCAACGATATCCCGAAGGGCTCTCGCCTGGCAGTTTCCACAAATTTGCTTGGCTCTTTAATCTCACTCTGCATGCGGGCGACCGGACAAGTCTCGGCATTGGCTGGGAAACTAACCGAACCGGACCGAAGAATCATTGCGGCCAGAGCGATTCTCGGCGAGTGGATTGGTGGATCGGGTGGTGGCTGGCAAGACTCTGGTGGCGTTTGGCCGGGCATCAAGTTGATCGAAGGTGCTGAAGCTACCGAATCCGATCCTGAATGGACCATTAGTCGTGGACGCCTACTTCCTCAGCATTCAATTTTTGGATTCGACGAAATATCAGAGGAGACGAGAAAGAAGCTACAAGATAGTTTGGTTCTCGTTCACGGTGGAATGGCCCAAAACGTCGGCCCAATTTTAGAGATGGTTACCGAAAAGTACCTCCTGAGATCAGCTGAAGAGTGGCAGGCCAGAATTGAGGCAATTGAGATCCTCGAGGAAATCAAGAGCGCGCTGCTCACGGGAGATATCCGTGCCGTGGGCGAAGCAACGCACCGTAATTTCTACGGGCCCCTTCAAAAAATCATCCCCTGGTGTACCAACCTTTTCACCAACACGCTGATCGAAAAGTGCCAATCAAACTTTGGCAATCAGTTCTGGGGATTTTGGATGCTGGGAGGAATGGCCGGCGGCGGAATGGGCTTCATTTTTGATCCTTCGATAAAACCTGAAGCCCAAAGCTGGCTTCAAGAGACGCTGCAAACTACAAAAAAAGAATTCGAATCTCGGCTACCGTTCGCGATGGATCCGGTTGTCTATGATTTTGCGATCAACGACCACGGGACATTTGGAACATTAGCGTCTGCGGCAACTGCTCAGATGCCTTACGAATATTACGCGTTGCTGATTCCCGAATGGCTAAAATTAGAACCCCGGGACTTGTCAGCACTTTCCCGGTTTGAAATGGAAACCCTGGGCGCGGAATACAGAACCGAATTCAATGCCCCCAAGTTTCGAATCTTGGTAGAAAGCATTCTTCCAGAAAAGGATAGCAAATTTGAAGCATCCGAATCACTTGAGGATTTATTAACCCGGCATGGATTCGATCGTGAACAACATGAACAAATCCGGGCCGATTTGAAGTCTGGGCGATACGGACTTGCTCAAAACCGACTCCCAATCAACACGAACATCGAAGATGTGGTACCGACTGACGTTGTCGAAACTAGGAATGCAATTGACCAGACTCATATCTCACTTGGTTCTGAAGCCCTCCGTGACGGACGCGTCGCTGTAGTCACACTCGCCGCCGGCGTCGGCAGCCGCTGGACCGAAGGAGCAGGCGTCGTCAAAGGCCTATACCCATTCCACCAATTCGCTGGAAAGCACCGCAGCTTCCTCGAAGTTCATCTCGCCAAAAGCAGCAAAATAGGTGGCGAGCACAACCGCCACTTTCCTCATGTCATCACCACCGGATACCTCACCGATCAGCCTATCCAACAACACTTAGCCAAGTTTTCCAACTACCACTATCCCGGTGATGTTTTAATTTCACCCGGACAATATGTTGGCTTGCGGACGATTCCAATGATGCGAGACCTGCAGTTTCAATGGGAAGAAATGCCACAACAGGTTCTGGATGAGCAGCAGGAAAAAATGCGAGCCAGCCAAAGGTCATCTTTGATTGCATGGGCCAGACAAACTGGCGAAGGCCTTGACTATCGAGACAATGCACCGATGCAATGTCTCCATCCAGTTGGACACTGGTATGAGATTCCTAATTTAATTCGCAACGGCACGCTTAAAAAACTATTGGACGACCACCCACAGCTTCAAACACTGCTGCTTCACAACGTCGACACGTTAGGCGCAAACGTAGATCCCGGCCTGTTGGGGTTGCACCTGGCAAGCAAGAATTGCCTGTCCTTTGAGGTTATCGCCAGGCGACTGGAAGATCGCGGTGGGGGTTTGGCGAGAGTCAATGGCCAACCGAGGCTGCTTGAAGGCCTTTCGATGCCGAGGGAAGAAGACGAGTTCAAATTATCTTATTACAACTCAATGACGACTTGGATCGACGTGGATCGTTTACTTTCTGTTTTCGGGCTGGATCGATCCGACTTAAACAATGCAGTCAAAGTGGATGCGGCTATCCGGCAATTGAGTAGCCGCATGCCAACCTACATCACAATCAAGGACGTAAAGAAAAGGTGGGGGCACGGTCAGGAAGATATTTTTCCAGTCTCTCAGTTTGAAAAACTCTGGAGTGACATGTCAGGTTTGGCTGAGGTAACCGCAAATTATTTTGTAGTCCCACTGGCCCGCGGCCAGCAATTAAAACAACAGGCCCAGCTTGACGCTTGGCTGCGAGATGGAACCGCGGACTATGTAAATGCGATTTGTGATTGGAACTAATAATTGTGAAAAGGCCACTAACCCGCTGACCGCTTCAAGGGATCCATGACCAGACAACAGACTCCATAAACTAACGCAACAAATCCCAACAAAACCACGTTCATTAACGCACCTTGGATAATGGTAGCTGAAAAGCTGAAGGTCAATGCGGGAGCGAATGCTTGATTCTCGGCACCTAGCATAGCCCCCGATGTGGGGTAAAAAAGTTGCAAAACGTAGCTGCCACCCGTGGTGGAAGCAATTCCCAAAAACATATCCAGAGGGGCCAACACTGGAAACAAGGAAAAAACAATTCGGGTTAGATAACCAATCGTCGCGGCTCTACGAATAATCCGATCTTGCAATAACCGCTGAACGGGCGGCGTGCACTCAAAAATGGTATACCCGGCTACATAACAAAAAACGCCAACCACCATGCCAGTAATGGCACCGACCGTACCCTCGGTAACCATCAATCCAAAAAAGAAGCTCGGGCCGGCACACAAGTAGCAAATCAACAACCACTTACCGAATATCCACGGCAATCCCCGTTTCTTATACACATCCTCAATAACGCGAGCTTGCACAGGTGCGTACTGGGGCGCCGCTTGATACGGATTCGCCGAGGTCGCATAAGGGTTATCGCTCTCTTGATCAGGACTTTCAATCATTCGCTCGATTCACAAAAAACGAATTAAGATTTTCATAAAAGACAGTATAATTTCGGACTCCAAAAATAGATCAAAATTACAGAGTTCTTTCCGTCAAACCACTCTACTTATCTTTTGTACGTCGGTAAATCCGTCGCAATCAAACCGCTGTCCAAACCGCTGTCCAAACCGATCCCCAAACCGATCCCCAAAGCGATCCCCAAAGCGATCCCCAAAGCGCCTAGCTCTGATTGGCGAGCTTCGGATTTTGTTCCCCAGTCACGTTGATCAATTTCTGACGGAAAGCGTGACAAAGCAATTGCATCTGCTCAACGTTGAGTTGCTCAGTTCGCGCATCGGCTCCGTGCCCAAGTTCAGCAAGCACATCGTCGACGTCCGACTTTGTCAATTGATCTTTAAAAGCGCTCACAGCAACGGACCTCATAAACTTTCGCCGATGAAAAAACATCGCCCTGACAAACGCATAAAAGAAATCAAGGTCCTCAAATTGTTCACGTCTTTCTGGAAAGTGTTGAATATGAATAATGGCGGAATCAACTTTGGGACGTGGCCAAAAAACCTTGGGAGACATGATGCGAACGATTTCCACATCGCAAATACTCTGCACCCAAATACTCAAAGCTCCGTAATCTTTCGAGCCCGGCCCTGCAACCAGTCGGTCAGCAAGTTCCTTCTGAATGGTGACCGTCATCGTTTGGGGAACGATTTCCGAGCGCAACAGGTTTGAAATGATCGGCGTGGCAACATTATACGGAAGATTAGCAGCCAGCTTGAAAACCCGCCCGTCTTCTACCCGCATATGATGCTTGATCGCCGCGATCACTTCAGGGGCAAACTGGTTTTTGTTTTTAAGAGCATCCTGTTTGAGCATTTGAATGTTGTCAAATACCTCTAATTCCTCAGATGCCATTTGGTAAAGATACTCATCGATCTCAACGGTAATGACCTGTGCCGCTTGCTCGGCAAACAAGCCAGTTAGCGACCCCATCCCCGTACCGATCTCAAGAACGACATCGTTTGAATTTAGTTCCGCACTTTTCGCCAGAAGGTTTAACAGATTCAAGTCGATCAAAAAATTCTGACCATGACGTTTGTTCGGGTTCAAACCTACTTCTTCGAAGCGCCTTGATAGATAAGAAACGGTTTGTCGATTGACTTTAGCCATGATGTTTATTTGCGTTCCAATTGTTGCTGAACGTACTTTGCCAGCAAATCAGTTTCAATATTTACGTTGTCCCCAACGGCACGGCGCCCCAAAGTTGTAACCTCGAGCGTATGAGGGATTAATGCCACACTGAACCGTTCGGTTTCGACATCGACGAGCGTTAGGCTTATTCCATCAACCGTTACAGAACCCTTCGATGCCATTTGGCGGGTGAGTTCTGTTGGAATTCCAAACCAATATTTCGCCCACTCCCCGTCTTGGCTTATTTCGTCAACCACACCGAGCCCATCGATATGCCCGGAAACATAATGCCCGCCCATTCGCTGTCCAACCTGAAGCGAACGCTCTAAATTGACTTCAGAACCGGTAGCCAGATCTCCAAGATTTGTTCGTTTCAAGGTCTCTTCCCCTGCCTGGAATGTTAGACAAGCTTCGTTGATCGCAACAACAGTAAGACAACATCCGTTTATCGCAATACTGTCGCCCAGAGCAGCGCCCTCAGAAACCAGAGGTCCTCTAACCTTAAGGTCCGCAGCACTCCCCTGAATCAAAATAGATTCGACGATTCCCTTTTCTTCGACTAATCCAGTGAACAAACTTCCAACCCTCAAACTTAAAGCACACCCCGTTGGCTTACGCTTGCCAACTTTGCCAATTAACTCCAGAAAGTAGAAGCCAAAAATTCGTTTTTTTCAATGACAAATCGCGAGGATCCTTACTCAGAAAGCTTTCTTGACCATCGAAGACGTTATAATCGATGATGTTAATCGAAATTGAAGTCCATTCACCCAACCCCTAGCAAACCCATGCTCACATCCACAAAACTCACTTTGAGAATTTTCACGCTTTTGTTTTTGATTCTGAGTGGGATTTCATCAAGCGTGGCAGAGGATAAGTCAAAGCCAAATTTCATTATCATTTTCGCCGACGACCAGGGTTACAACGACCTTGGGTGTTTTGGATCCGAAAAGATAAAAACCCCAAACATCGACCAGCTCGCAGCAGAGGGACGGAAATTTACCAGCTTTTATGTGCCCTGCTCAGTCTGCTCACCATCCCGCGCCGCTTTGTTGACGGGATGCTACCCCAAACGTGTCGGCATGGAAAAGCACGTACTTTTCCCAAAAAGTAATTACGGACTCAATCCTCAAGAGCATACGATCGCGAATCACTTAAAAGGGCTGGGCTATTCCACAGCCTGCATAGGGAAATGGCATTTGGGACACCTCCCCGAACTACTACCCCGCCAACAGGGCTTCGATTCCTATTACGGAATTCCGTATTCGAATGACATGAATCATCCCGACAATAAAAACAAGCCAAAGATTTCAAGTGATGAACGTTGGACCAATCAAGCTTCAGCAATCACGCATTGGAACACGCCGTTGATTGGCAACGAAGAAATTATTGAACTTCCAGTCGACCAGCGCACGATTACCAGACGTTACACAGATAAAGCGGTCGAATTTATCACGGCCAATAAAGAGAACCCATTCTTTCTCTACCTCCCCCATTCGATGCCTCATATCCCGCTGTACGTCCCAGAAGATGTTTATGACCCTGATCCAAAAAATGCCTATACCTGCGTGATCGAACATATTGATGCAGAAGTTGGCCGGCTGGCTCAAACCGTTCGGGACCTCGGTCTCGCCGACAATACTTATATCATTTACACCAGCGACAACGGCCCCTGGTTACAGTTTGGCAGTCACGGGGGCAGTGCAGGGCCACTTCGCAGTGGGAAAGGAACTACCTTTGAAGGGGGGCAACGTGTTCCTTGCGTGATGTGGGCACCTGGTCGCATTCCTGCCGGCACCTCGACCAATGCCTTCAGTTCTACACTTGACCTTCTGCCAACGATTGCTGCGCTTACCAAAAGCAAATTACCGGGCAACAAGATTGACGGCCAAGACATCTCTTCAGCGATGACATCGGATCGTTCGCCACGAACCAATATGCTGTTTTATTCCGCCAGGGGCGAACTTCAGGGTATTCGTGAAGGCGACTGGAAATTCCTTGAAATAACCAAGGTCAATCGAAAAAACAAATCCTCCCAAACCACCTCTTATCTTTTCAATTTGAAAGATGATGTTGGCGAACAAAATAATCTCATCACTCAGTACCCTGAACGAGTAGGGAGGATGAAGATCCAAATGGAACGCCTCGATGACGAGATAACCCAAAACGCGAGGTCCGTTTGGCGAAAAACCGAATGACCGCGATCACCTGCGACCGGCCTGCATAAAAAAAGACAACATTAACAGCCAGCAACGGGTGGCAAAACTAACGTTGAAGAGCAGGGCGGTGACTTCGCAAACTCACTAAAGGAACCCCTTTCGAAATTTCGATGAATGGGGACAATATGAGCCAATCACCTTAAGAAACCAAAGTAATTGTGGAAGCTAAACATGGATAACATTGTAGAAATCAAAGGCCGCCAGATTCTCGACAGCCGTGGGAATCCGACAGTAGAAGTCGATGTCACTCTCGCGGACGGCTCATTCGGCTCCGCAGCCGTCCCCAGCGGTGCCAGCACCGGAGCACATGAAGCCTGGGAAATGCGAGACGGCGATAAGTCCGTTTATATGGGCAAGGGTGTCACCCAGGCTGTCGCCAACATTAACGGGCCGCTGGCAGAGGCGCTCATTGGTATCAATGGTTGTGATCAAGGTGTAATTGATCAAACCATGATCGATTTAGATGGAACTGACAACAAATCAAACTTAGGGGCGAACGCTCTTTTAGGTGTGTCACTTGCTTCCGCAAAGGCCGCCGCTGTTTTCTGTAACCAACCCCTCTATCGCTATCTTGGCGGGGCGGCAGCAACGCTTTTACCCGCTCCCATGATGAACATCGTCAACGGTGGAGAACACGCCGACAATTCCGTCGATGTCCAGGAATTCATGGTCATGCCACTCGGCTTTGAAACCTTTAGCGATTCATTGCGTTGCGGCTGTGAAATCTTTCATCATCTAAAGAAAGTTCTTCAAGACAAAGGGCTCAACACAGCCGTTGGCGATGAAGGTGGTTTTGCACCGGACCTAGGCAGCAACGTCGAAGCCCTCGACTTGATCATGATGGCGATCGAAAAAGCCGGTTACGAACCCGGCAAGCAAGTCCAAATTGCACTCGATGTCGCCGCCACCGAATTTTACGACGAATCCAAAGGCATCTATAAAATCGATGGCAAAGAACTAGATTCCGGCGCAATGGTTGACTTCCTGGTTGACTGGGCTGACAAATACCCAATCTGTTCTATCGAAGACGGATGCAGTGAGGATGACTGGGACGCTTGGAAACTACTGACAGACAAATGTGGTGACCGAGTCCAACTCGTCGGCGATGATCTTTTCGTAACCAATACGACGCGTTTGCAACGCGGAATTGACGAAGGCATTGCAAACTCAATTTTGATCAAGGTAAATCAAATTGGAACCCTGACCGAAACCATTCAGGCGATCCAATTAGCGCATCGAAATGGTTACACCAGCATCTCCAGTCATCGAAGTGGCGAAACGGAAGATTCAACCATTGCAGATCTGGCCGTTGCGCTTTCAACCGGGCAAATCAAAACGGGCTCCGCCTCGCGGAGCGACCGAATGGCTAAGTACAATCAACTCCTTCGGATCGAAGAGCAACTCGGGAACGCAGCCGTTTATGCAGGCCCCCGGTTTGGTAAAAATTAAGTTTGGAATTTCCGATGGAAAGTTGCTTGATGAGCACTGTCGAATTTGAATGTTAGAAAATGTCCGTCGGCAAACCCGACGGGCATTTTTTTGTAGCAAATATTGTGCAACCCTGCTCTCAAACCTTTTTCAAATCACTTCACAACAGAAAAATCTGGAGAAGCAACTCTCAAACATGCCGGATTGCACCTGCCAGGATTTGTTTTTTACACATCACTCTTTTATAGTTTGAGCACGGTTCCTCGTGACTTGGTCCCTCTAACCCAACTCTACAAAGGCATTCTCGCTAACAATGACGTCCTGGCTGACCGAAAACTCAACCGTCCCCATGATCGCCGGTGCGATCCTAACGCTGATATTTATCGCCTTTTGGGTTCATTCGCGGGAAAAGGCGATGCTGAAAGTTGCGATTGGCGTTGCGGTGATTACGGCGGCAATCGTCACCTGCGAGCAAATGGTCGTTACCCAACG
>JAALLA010000116.1:12048-13713 GCA_011087765.1 Pirellulaceae bacterium | reverse complement strand
AAGTCCATCCGGTTTTAAACTCTTCCGGATAGAAGCGAGCATTTCTTTTGGATGCGAGAACTCATGATAGACGTCTACCATGAGTACAAGATCAACAGTGTCAGGAGGAAGGTGGGGATTGTGGAAAGACCCGAGAATCGGCACGACGTTTTCGATTCCATCCGCCTCCATTCGTTCACGTAAAAATCCAAGCATTTCGGGTTGAACATCGACACCCAGGACCAGTCCATTTTTGCCGGTCATTTTTGCCATGGCGAGCGAGTGAAATCCATTTCCGCAGCCCATGTCACAGATAGTCATACCTTTCCGGATGCCTAGATTAGCCAGCATCAGCGAGCACCGCTCTTCACGCTCGCGTTCGTTTCGAATTAGCCACTCAGCGCCGAGGTAGTGCATGGTTTGAGCAACGCGACGCCCCATGTAAACGTCAACTCCTTTGGGGACTTTCGCCTTTTTCTTATCCTGAACAGTATTGCCAGAGTTAGCGGTTACAGTGGCGGCGTTTGATTTCGCGAGGCCGTCGAACGGTTCCTCTGCCAAAGCTATGTTACTAGTTAAGAACAAACAGAGAATTGGAAGCCATAGTGAATTACAAACTGACTTGACCGAAAGAGACCTGGTTTTTCTGGACATGGTTTTTCTGATCCTTGGGTGAGTTTGCTTGAGAATGGTTTGACGTTAGTTAGTTAGTTAGTTTGTTTGAGATGAGACGCGCCACCGCGAGTTGAACATCTGGAGCATACCTAAAAAGAGCAGCAAGTTGAGGGCAACTGTAAAAACACAATAGCCAAAAAAATGAAGCAGATCAGGTAGGGAGTATCCAAAAACACTTTTTTTGTCAGTCCATCGAGAGTCGGCATTCCATCCGCTGGATTCATCGGACACATCGCTCTCAACATACAGCGGAACATTGAATGCTGCCGCAAAAGGACTTGAAATGGTTGCAGTATTGACGATGGCGGTTCCGGCTGTATCCGGGAAATATGTATTGCCGAAAAAGCTACAGGCCACGGGTGAAAGATAGAGCGTTAGGATGATGAAATAGGTCGCGATTAAGCTGGTAGACGTTTTGTTAAAAATTGTCGAGCAAAACAAAGCAACGATGGCGGTCGTCAGGCAACTTAGACAAAAGATAATGATGTAACACAAAATGCTGGGAATATTCAACCAATAATCTTTCACCATGAGGGTCGCCAAAAAAACCGGCCAAAGTAAAAAGGATGACAAGACACTAGAAACTCTCAAGCCTGATATGAGTTTTCCCCAGAGCAGTTGCCACGGAGTAATGACCGTTGTGAGCAACAGGTCGAGGGTTTGTCGTTCGCGTTCACTGGTAACACTTCCGGCGGAAAAAACGGGGCCGATCAGGATATTAAACAAGACTACGTAGGCGATGTACCACGGTGCAAGCGGTCGGAAAATGTAGAGGCAGACTGCCATCAGCGGAATTGCCAGAACCATACTGATTTGAATCGCCAGGCGAAGCATCAAGGTGCCCTGCCCGAAAATTTCACTACGCATTTCTTTGTCGTAGACCGGGTTAGTTCCATCTTCCATTAAGGTTTCGCGTTTGGGTGGAGCAAAAAGTCGATCGGGAAATTGATCTCGCTGGATAACAAGCCCTACGGCTTTCTCAGATTCCTCTTCGAGATCGATTACCTCTTT
>JAALLA010000116.1:0-11948 GCA_011087765.1 Pirellulaceae bacterium | reverse complement strand
CCGCATGCCACGCTGATCATTCCAAAGCAAATAACGCTTGAGATCAAAACTAAATAAGCTGCCAGGACTTCGTAAATTGAAACACCGCCAAGGGGCAGGCAGAGCATCACGATCGGCAGAGTGGCAAAAATCAGGATCGCTAAATGAGTTAGCGCAGCAACCAGTTTTCCCATGACCACTGCTTCGGGCCGGATGGGGCTCGCGAGAAGCATTTCGTAAGTCGCCCGCTCTTTTTCCCCAGCGATTGCGCCGGCCGCAAAACTAGGGGCCATCAATGCTGCAAGAATGTACTGCCCGAGAAAAAAAAGATCGACCAAGTTACTTGTGGAGCCGGGGCTTCCGGTTAGGTCAAGCGCCACTCCATCTTTCGGCCATGCGAAATACACGACTGCCGCTAAAATGACTTGATAGACGAGAAGTAAAACAAACGAACGAGAAGTACGTAAATTGACGAGTAGTTCCCGTTGGAGTACTGGATTCTCTATGAGATACATCGTTGTTCCATCGAGTTGCCGTTGTTATCAAAAACATTGTAGGGATTAGCGAATGGTTTCGCATCCCTTGGGGCAGGCAATGCCTGATGTCTTAGTATTTTCGGGGCAAAACGTTCGCCTGAACGCGTCCCGGAAGCCCTTGGATTCTTAAAAAACCTTCGGCGTCATCCTGATTGTAAGAACCGCCGCCTTCCATGGTCGCAATTTGGTCATCGTAAAGGCTGTTGGGGCTCGAGCGATCTGCGACTGAAATGTTACCTTTGTATAAGTCGAGAGTAACGCTTCCGGTAACTGGCTTTTGAGCTTCCTTGTTAAAGGCGAGCAGCGAGTCAAATTTTGGGCAGTACCAAAATCCATAATAAACCATCTCGGCTACTTCGGGGGCAAGCCGATCGCGGAGGTGCATGAGATCTCGATCCATTGCTAGTTGTTCGATATAGCGATGTGCGTCATAGAGGACGGTCATTCCGGGAGACTCATAGACCCCCCTGCTCTTCATTCCCACGAATCGATTTTCGACCATGTCGATGCGCCCAATTCCATTCCGTCCGCCAATGTCATTTAATTTTTCGACGATTTCGAGAGCTGATAAATTCTCTCCGTTGACCGTGACCGGGACCCCTGACTCGAAAGTGATGGTCACCGTTTCTTTTTCATCGGGGGCTTCGGCGGGAGAGACTCCCATTCCAAATTCAACCAACTCAACTCCGTTTACATCTAGATCTTCGAGCTTGCCTGCTTCGTAACTAATGTGGAGACAGTTTTCGTCGCTACTGTAGGGTTTTGCCGTGGAGGCTTTGACCGGGATGTTTTTTTCTTCGCAGTAGGCAATTAATTCGGTTCTTCCCGGAAAAGAATCACGGAATTTCTGCATTCTCCAAGGGGCAATGACTTCGATGTTAGCGTCAAGTGCTTCGGCCGCCAGTTGGAAGCGGCATTGATCGTTTCCTTTGCCCGTTGCTCCGTGAGCGTAGGCGGTTGCTCCAACTTCGCGGGCGACCTGCAAGCAGACCTTGGAGATTAATGGACGTGCGATCGATGTTCCGAGTAAGTAGGGGCCTTCGTATTTGGCCTGCCATGCAAGTACAGGAAAGGCAAAATCTCGGCATAGTTCTTCGCGAGCATCAACGATCCGAGCCGACTTGGCTCCGGCATCTTCTGCTTTTTTCAAAATCTCGGCTCGATCTTCACAGGGTTGCCCCAAATCAACATAAACCGCGTGGCACTCATATCCCTGGTCCATTAGCCAGCCAAGAATCACCGATGTGTCCAAACCACCTGAATATGCAACAACGCAACTTTTCATCTTTTTTACCGTGGGCTTAGTCGCGATACCAAAAAACAGGCCACGACGAATGTGAAAGATTTAAAACCACGATTGTAGTTCAAACAAACGATTTGTAACATCATGGATAAGCCGATTTATTTAGGTTTCCGTCTCTCGGGTTTACGTTCTTCTGCTGGATAATTTCTATGATCAATTCTCACCAGTTTCAACAAGCCGCCAAGCAATTTAGAGCCGGAAGGATTAGTCTCAAGGAGTTCACTGATCTGGTGATTCATGACCAACCGGCAAGGAAGCCTAATGAAGCGTCGGCAAGTTCAACGGGAAGTGAAGCGGAAAGTCCCGGGCAAGTTGCCCAAGCAGCGGTAGAACCCACGAAGATTTTGCCACGAGCAGCTGAATCTCATAAAGGGGATTTTGGCCGGGTCCTGACAATCGGTGGTTCATCCGAGATGGCAGGTGCGATTGGCTTAACCAGCTTGGCAGCACTGAGGTCGGGTGCCGGACTCGTGCGGGCGATAGTGCCGCGTGAAATTCAAACCGTCGTTGCGGGGTGGAGTCCCAGTCTAATGACCGTCGGCATAGAATCAAAAAATGGGAAAATTGAAAACCAAGGCGACCTCGATTTTGCTCGCCACTCCCAATGGGCGGATGCGATTGCCATTGGGCCTGGAATGGGACGATCGAGTCATCTCGATGGCTGGGTGTCTGAGGTTTATCGTGACGCAAAAGGACCAATGGTGGTCGATGCGGATGCTTTAAATGCTCTCGCCGGAGCTAACGCCAGTTTGGAGTCTCATGCAGGGAGGCGGGTTTTGACTCCGCATCCGGGTGAGTTTCGAAAACTGGCTGGGTTAACTACTACTGACCGGCAGGAACTCGAAAACCGAGCAAAGCAAATGGCGGCTGAAGCGGCGGTGGTAATCGTTCTTAAAGGGAATCGGACTTACGTCACAAATGGTGACTTGGATTATTACAACGCATCGGGGAATCCCGGGATGGCAACGGCTGGTTCGGGAGATGTGTTGACTGGCGTAATTGCGGCCTTGCTCGGTCAGGGTATGCCCGCGCTGGATGCCGCGGTGACAGGTGTGTTTTTACACGGAAACGCGGGGGACCTGGCTGCTGAATCCACGGGGCAAACGTCACTGTTAGCGACTGACATCCTTGGTAATTTATCGGTTGCGTTTAAAAAACAAGCTCAGGTCGCTGAGAAAACGATTGGGTTTTAGCGAGGCCATCCGTCGCAGTTGAGAATTTTTTTATCAAGAATCCATGTGAATTTAATGCCCCGCCACAATCATCATGGAACAAACTCAAACGTCGCGTCGCAGTCTGAATCGGGCATGCGTGTGTCCCGATGTTGAAATGCTACAATGCACAACGCGAAGTTGGCGAACGAATTCTGGTGGTGAACCGGGACTCGCAAGTAGGGCTTCTCGTGTTGGCAATCAATGTTTTGCACCCAAGTTAAAAAGGTTTTCAAGTGATCAAACGATCTGCTTATCAATTGTTGCTCGTGGCGATGGTTCTGGTTGGCTCAGTGCATGCGCAGTCGAATGGATTAATCGAGTCTGTTTCTGCAAAACCGGTAAAGGTTTTTATCCTCGCTGGGCAATCCAATATGGAAGGCAAGGCGACGGTGGCATTGTTGCAACATCAAATGATGCAGCCAGAGACCAAAAAATTGTTCGCTCATTTACATAATAAGGGTGAGTTGATTGAGCGCGACGATGTCTATATCAAATTTCTGGAACGGAACGGGAAGTTAACCGCTGGGTTTGGTAGTCCCAATCGGATTGGTCCAGAATTGCAGTTTGGCTTCTCGATGGGAGATCGTTTAGAAGAGCCTGTGCTGTTGATTAAAACTGCCTGGGGAGGGAAGTCGTTGTTTCGTGATTTTCGATCACCCAGTGCCGGCTTGCCCGGCGGCGAGGTTTTGGATTCTCAGTTGGTTAAGGAGCAAAAGCGTAAGCCGGAAATGACGTTAAGCGACGTCAAGAAATCGTACGGGTTTTATTATCGTGAAATGATTAACGAGATTCAGGAGACGCTTTCTAAGATCGGCGATTTTATTCCCAGTTACGACATTGAAGCGGGGTATGAGATCGCTGGGTTCGTGTGGTTTCAGGGGTGGAACGATATGATGAAGCCGGATTTTGTGGCGGCTTATCCTGAAAACATGGCTCACTTTATTCGGGATGTGCGGAAGGATCTCGAGTGTCCCGGTTTGCCCTTTGTGGTCGGTGTGCTCGGCGTGGGTGGTGTCCGGGGGGAAAGGGTCAATGGAAAGAAAATCGAGTTTAAACGGAATCAGGCCGCGGTTGGTGCGATGGAAGAATTCAAGGGGAATGTGGCGATCGTACAAACAGACCAGTATTGGGATGTGGAGGCTGATGCGGTTTTTACCAACGGGTGGAAAGAGAATTTAGAAGAGTGGAAACGGATTGGCTCTGATCGGCCCTATCATTACCTTGGCAGTGTAAAATGTTACAACCGAATCGGAAGTGCATTTGCAGAGGCTTTGCTGCAGTTATCAAGCGATGAAAATAACTCTTCGGACCTGGTGGAAGAGTATCAGAACTTTCTTACCAAAAACCTTGTCGCTTGGTGTATCGTCCCGTTTGATGCCAAGAATCGGGGTCCGGCTGATCGTGCTGAGATGGTTCGCGATCTGGGTTTTAACCGGGTGGCCTATGATTGGCGGGAAAAACATATTCCCGAGTTCGAGCAAGAAATAATCGAATACAAGAAAAATGGACTTGAGTATTTTGCGTTTTGGAATTGGCACGAATCCATGGCTTCGCTAATTCAAAAGTATCAAATTCAACCGCAGATTTGGGATATGTTTCGAGGTAAATTGCCAGAGGGTACTGAGGAAGAAAAAACGCTTTTTGTGGTCCAGCAGTTTTTACCCAAAGCGCAAAGAGCGAACGAACTCGGTTTGAAATTTGGAATCTACAGCCATGGTGGTTGGGCTGGGAAGCCAGAGAATTTGGTTGCAGTGTGTGAACGACTACGCCGTCAGCACGGGCTCTCTAATGTCGGGATTGTGTACAGCTTTCATCATGGTCACGAAGATATTGCCGATTTTTCAAATGTGTTTAAGTCGCTTCAGCCGTTCTTGTTGTGTCTTAATCTGAACGGAATGGCAGATCCTGAAACTGTCAATCGCCGAACACATGCCAATCAGATTTTGCCAATTGGAAAAGGGCTTCACGAGGCAAAAATGATCCGCGAAGTAATTAAGGCTGGTTATGACGGGCCGATCGGAATAATTGGCCACCGTGCTGACGAAGATGTGAAAGAGAGCCTAAGTGCCAATCTTATTGGGTTGGAGACGTTGCTGAATGAGATGAATGGTTCTGCCGACCCGGAGAATTGAGTTCATTTTGCGAATATTTTTGATGCTGAAAACGAAATTAAGCTATGACCGACAATCTTAAACGCCGCCTGAACGAATTGAAATTTGACAATCGGTTTGTCAACGAATTGCCTGCTGATTCTGATTTGAGTAACGGACGGCGACAAGTTGTTGGAGCCTGTTATTCGAGAGTATTGCCCACGCCAGTTGGAAGGCCAACCCTGATCGCGCACGCGACTGAAGTGGGAGACCTGTTCGATCTGAGTCCGGAAGAATTTGAGTCAGCAGAATTTGCTCAGGTTTTTGGTGGAAACCGTTTGCTTGAAGGGATGGATCCCTATGCGATGTGCTATGGCGGACATCAATTCGGCAATTGGGCGGGGCAACTGGGGGATGGACGAGCCATTAATCTGGGCGAGGTCGTCAATGGATTGGGGGATCGATGGGCGCTGCAATTGAAAGGTGCAGGACCAACTCCATACTCACGCACCGCTGATGGATTAGCGGTCCTGAGATCGTCGATTCGAGAATTTCTATGTAGTGAAGCGATGTATCATCTTGGTGTCCCGACAACTCGCGCGCTGTCGTTAGTCTTAACCGGCGAGCAGGTCATGCGGGATATGTTGTATGACGGAAATCCAAAATACGAGGCGGGGGCGGTTGTTTGCCGGGTGGCTCCATCTTTTATTCGATTTGGCAATTTTCAAATTTTTGCTGCTCGGGATGACTTGGTTAACCTGAAACGTTTGTGCGATTTTACAATTGAGGATTCTTTTCCACACTTGCATTCAGATCGACCTGAGAAGTATTCACTCTGGTTTGAAGAGGTCTGTAGACGCACGGCAGAGATGGTCATTCACTGGATGAGAGTCGGTTTCGTCCACGGTGTGATGAATACGGATAATATGTCGATTCTTGGACTTACGATTGACTATGGCCCTTACGGTTGGTTGGAGGATTACGATCCAGGGTGGACTCCCAATACAACGGATGCTGCGGGCAAGCGGTATCGGTTTGGCAATCAACCTCTCGTTGCTCATTGGAATTTGTATCAACTTGGAAATGCAATTATGCCGCTGGTAGGTGATGTGGAATCGTTGCAACGAGGTCTGGAGGTTTATCTCGACATGATTGAGTCAGGGTCTAGCCAGATGATTGCAGAGAAGTTGGGCTTACTTAGTTATACGGCTGCGACTGATGAAAGTCTCAAAAAAGAGCTGTTCGAGATCTTGATATTACTTGAGACTGACATGACGATTTTCTTTCGCAGCCTTGCGGAGATTGGTGTCGAAGAGCAGTCGGACGATGAAATTATTAGTGTCCTGCGTGAGGCATACTATTCACCGGCATTATTAGTGGGGGATGTTCGATCGCGAATTTTGAAGTGGGTAGGCAACTATCGGCGTCGCCTTTTAGAGGATGGACTTTCAAATGAGGAGCGAAAGGCGAACATGAACCGGGTGAATCCAAAATATGTCCTCCGAAATTATTTGGCCCAACTCGCGATTGATCGATCAGAGAAAGGTGATCATGCGATGATTCAGGAGCTTTTGGAGGTCCTTCGGAATCCCTATGTTGAGCAGGACGGGAAAGAAGCGTTCGCTGAAAAACGGCCTGAATGGGCACGTGATCGGGTTGGCTGTTCAATGCTATCGTGTAGTTCTTAAACCAATTTCAGGGGGCATTGGGGTGGTTTAAGCCGTTAAAAAAACTCCAACGGTTTCGATTTGGGGTATGGGTTATCTTTCGATCAAATAAGATGAGATAATCATCAAGGTTCGGGAAATTGCATGAACAAAATTATCTATAAATATGACGTGATCGTTGTCGGGGCTGGTCATGCGGGTACCGAGGCTGCCGCTGCTGCGGCGAGGCTCGGTGCACGAGTTGCGTTGATTACTACAAATCTAGATACCGTTGGGCAGTTAAGCTGCAATCCTGCAATCGGCGGGGTGGCAAAAGGCCATCTTGTCCGCGAGATAGATGCCCTCGGCGGACTGATGGGGCAAGCAATCGATGCGACTGGAATTCAGTTCCGGATGCTGAATATGCGAAAAGGGCCGGCGATGCACAGTCCTCGCTCGCAGGCAGACAAAAAAGGTTATCAGAACTGGGTGAAGGCTGCGATTGAACATCAGGAGAATTTAGAGCTGCGTCAGGAGGTCGTGTTAGATATTTTGACGGAAGCTGAGGAGATTGAGGGAAGCGATAATGGGCAGCGCGTGATTGGAGTGCGTGTTTTAGGCGACGTGGAATATCATGCTCCAGCTGTAATTCTCACAACTGGGACATTTCTATCAGCACTCATGCATACGGGGGAGGCAAAAACCAAGGGAGGTCGCGCCGGCGAGGGAACGACGACCGGGATCAGTGCTGCTCTCAATCGGCTTGGGTTTGAGTTGGCAAGATTCAAGACGGGCACTCCGCCCCGACTAAACGGAAGAACGATTGACTATAGTCGAGCTGAAATTCAGCCAGGCGACGATAACCCTCAGCCCTTTTCATTTTTGACGGATGATTTTTCGGTTGAACAAATTCCCTGCTGGATCACATTTACGAATGAAAATGTGCATCAGTTGATTCGAGATAATTTGCATCGTGCGCCAATGTACAGCGGTCAGATTCAGGGAAGCGGCCCACGTTATTGTCCTTCGATTGAGGACAAGATTGTCAAGTTTGCGGACAAGGACCGACACCAGTTGTTTTTAGAACCGGAGGGTCGCGATACGCTCGAGATTTATGTCAATGGTGTATCCACAAGCTTGCCCCGGGACGTGCAGGACGCGATGTTCAAGCTGATTCCCGGTCTTGAGAATGCGCAAATCATGCGGTATGGGTATGCGGTGGAGTACGATTTCTGTCCGCCGGATCAATTGCGTCCGACTTTGGAAACCAAGACTGTCGCCGGGCTTTATTTCGCTGGTCAGATTAACGGAACAACAGGATATGAGGAGGCGGGAGCTCAAGGCTTGATGGCCGGTGCGAATGCAGCGCTGAAACTGGCAGGAAAACCAGATTGGGTAATCGATCGAGATAAAGGCTACATCGGAGTGTTGATCGATGATCTTGTCACGTGCAGTGTGGACGAGCCTTATCGAATGTTTACCAGTCGCGCCGAATACCGCTTGCTGCTTCGGCAGGATAACGCTGATCGCCGGTTGACGCGGGAAGCGTTTGAATTGGGATTAGTGGGAGCGGATCGATTTGACCGGCTGGACGCGAAAGAGACAGAAATTGTTCGCGTCAACCAGTTGCTGGCAAGTCATCGCGTTGAAGGAGTCACGCTGGAGAAACTCCTTAAGCGAACCGAAACGCAATGGGGTGAATTGGAAAGTCATTTACCGTCGCTGCGGGATGTGACCGAAGAGGTCAAGCTGCAGGTTGTTTATGACATTAAGTATTCTGGTTACGTCAACCGTCAGCAGGCTACGATTGAAAAGCATAAACGTTTGGCCAAAAAGAAAATCCCTGAGCATTTTGATTACGAAGGGCTGTCTCATTTGAGGAAAGAGGCCAAGGAGAAGTTAGGGCGTTTTCGTCCTGCGAGTTTAGATCAAGCACAGCGAATTAGCGGAATTACACCGGCGGATATTGCGATGGTGATGTTGCATCTCGAGGGCAAGTCGGGATCCTGAAATTTTCTTCGAAAATCATTTTTAGTCATGGCGACATGATTTGTGAAAACAGATTTCCTAAAACTTAATTTTTTACCGAGGTCAATTGGAAAAATGATGCGTCAAAAAAATAGGCTTCACTTTGGGTTCGTGGTGGGATGTTGCGCGATCGTATTCTCCAGCTCAGCTGCCATTGCCCAGCAAGGCGTGCCTGCGGAATCGATTAAGGTAATTAACGAAAGCATCGTTACTTCGACTGTTTCATTTTTGGCATCTGATGAAATGAGGGGGCGTGACACCCCCTCCCCTGAGCTCACAATTGCATCGAGTTACGTCGCGGCCAGGTTCCTCGGGGCGGGCTTAAAAGGGCTCGGGGAAGACGGATCTTATTACCAGAATCATGAAATCAAAGTAGCCAAGGTATCGGCTGGATCACTAAGCGTGAAACGGGAGGGAGGCACTGTTGCCGCGTATGGGCTGTTGTCCGCCAGCGACGAAGAATTTGAATATCAAGGCAAGGTGGAAAGGTTGACTGGGGATAATGCGAATGATGAGAAATTTGACGGTCCCGTTTGCATCGTTGCGGAAAAGTTTCAATCGCGCCGTGATCAGAGCAATTTTATGCGGCGCCTGGCCCGTTTAAGGGAAAATGGAGCGACGGCAATTTTGGTTCAGGTTGATCCGGATCATCGTTTAGTCGGGATGGCTTCTTCGAGTGGTGCGCCGCGAATGCAAACGGGGCGTGAATCTAATTCTGGCCATGTAGTTTTAGTCGAAAAAGGTGCCGTTGATGGAAACTATGAAATATCGTTGCCGCGGCAAATGAAATCGACGGCAGTTGTTCGGAATGTGATTGGAATGATTCCGGGAAGTGATCCTGAGTTAGCGAAAGAGGCAATCATCATCTCGGCCCATCTCGATCATGTCGGAATTAAGGGGAATGTTGGCGACGTGATTTGCAATGGCGCCGACGACAACGCGTCTGGTGTAACGGCTGTTCTGAGTCTTGCCGATGCCTTTGCTGCGATGCCGAATGGCCCCAAGCGGAGTGTGATTTTTATGACTTTCTGGGGCGAAGAGAAAGGGCTTCTAGGATCGAAGCACTATGTCAGCAATCCTGTTTGGCCGCTTGAAAAGACAGTGGCTAACGTAAATATCGAAATGATCGGTCGACCTGAACCGGGAGCCAGCGGGAAATGCTGGTCGACGGGTTGGGACGAGTCAGATATGAGTGAATTGATGAGCGTCGGTGCAAAAGAAGTGGGCGTTTTGATTTTCCAACACCCTCAATTCAGTGGCGACATGCTGTATCGTTCAAGTGATAATTACCCATTCGCACAAAAGGGTGTGATTGCTCATAGCTTTTCGGCGGGCAGCCTGCATGAAGATTACCACATGCCGGGTGACGAATCTCAGAAGCTTAACTTTCGCCATATGACGAAAGTGATTCAGGGACTTTTCGCAGGTACACTTCCGATGGCCAACGGTGGGGTCACACCGAAAAAGAACTAGTCCTATAGTCAGTAGTGGATCGATGGTTGACGATGCCGCGGTTCAGCGGAGCGCTAGATTCTGTGTCGGTGAATGATTGGCTGTGAGATGCTGAACCAAGCTCGATTGAATGTCACGGCGGGGGGGAAATCACTTCGCTGGTTTCAGCTCGTCTTCGTAATTCGCTTTTTGAATGGTGGGCTTGCCCTCTTCGGTAGATTCTTTGTTTAAAGAGGCAATGTTCAGAGAGTCAGGGGATAAATTTTCAAAAACGTACTCATTGCCATATTCAATTGTGGGTGGAGCGGGCGGCAGCGGTTTGTTTTTTTCACGGTTGATCAACAGATTTTCTGCTGTCATTGCATCGAGGTTAGGGGCGGGAGGTAATTTCTGCCCGGCAAACCTCATGCCTTCGTAAATCGTTCCTTTTTGAAACGGTCCAGCTCCGAGATACCAGGTGTTACTACTTGTACTTTCGGCTTTGGCGATTCCTGATTGCCAGATGGGAGTTCGAGACTCGCGGTCATAGGCGAAGACAATTACTTTGGCGATTCCCGATTGCGCGTTGCTTTTGCCGAACGAAAGCTCGGGGAGCGCTGGGAGTGGCGAGTTGGAAAACATGCTCGCTGCTGAGGTAAGAGAACTCGCTTGCGGGATGCCGTAGACGACTTCGTGTCCATCCGTTCCCAGGGCACCTACCCTCGGTTCAACGATGATATCTGCCAATTCCCGCGTGTCCTGGATTAAACAGCTGGCGGCTGTAAGTTGTTGTCTCAACGAGCTAATAATGTATTCTGAATTCACAAACCCCACCCCTTTCACAGAGTGCAAGTACAGCGTATCGAGAAATACCTTTTGGCCGCGTAGAGATTGAAAATCAATTTGGCTGATGGCCTGGTCGACTGCATCGGACATGAGCAGTTGCTCGGTTGCAGTGCGGGTAGTAGTGCTGCCGCAACCAGTCAGCGCGATTGAGCAAAAAGCGATCGCCCAGAGGCCAAGGCAAGCTTGTTGAAAGTGATTGAGGATCGATTTTGAACGAAACACGTGTGTTGGCATTTAAGCGACCCGTTTCTATTTCAAAACAGGAATAAGGCAAAAAAACTAAAAAGTGCGTGCGGGACTATAGAGAAATCAATCGTTTGGCGAAAGCGAACCTTGGTTTTCAAGCAGCTTGCTAACTAGTGCTGCGTCGCAAATCAATTTCCATTTTGCCTATTTTACCAATTGCTTTTTTTTTAATCCAAAAAAGAGAATTATCTTCGACCTGGTAAACGGATGAATTGGCGTAGAAAGGATGGGAGGTATAGGGTTAACAGCGTGAATAGAAAGAAAATTATTCTCGGATAGGTCAACCTCAACCACTCATTTACCGCAATTATGTTAATCTAATCAATCTTGACCGACCGGACAGGTTAGATATAATCCGGTCGTGTTGGCAAGGTTGGCAATATCGGATGGAACGGTCAATTTTTCCAAATAGTAGGATTCAGTAGTTTGTGGTGTATGCGGAGTTGAGCGATGACCGCGTGGACTACGGGGGAACCCGGGTTTACCTTCGCCGCCGTACAGCACCCAAATCAACTTAGACGTGTCGGGTGGAGATTTATTCTTTCCCGCCCAACCACCTAGGGAGAGGATGGTTCAATGAGTACAAAAACAGTCTTTACCACCGGCGAAGCAGCAAAAATCTGCAAAGT
>JAALLA010000115.1 GCA_011087765.1 Pirellulaceae bacterium | reverse complement strand
AATTAATTGGATCCATATCAGCGCACTGCCCAAATAAATGAACGGGAATAATCGCTTTGGTCTTCGAGGTAATCAGGGATTCGATTTTTGAGACATCAATATTAAACGTGTCTGGTTCGATATCAATAAATACCGGAGTTCCACCAAGCCGGTGGATTGCGCTGGCCGTCGCGAAGAAAGTAAAACTTGGACAAATCACTTCGTCGCCAGGTTTAATTCCAATCGCCATTAAAGCCAATAATAATGCATCACTCCCAGAAGCACAGCCGATTGCGAATTCAGTTTGACTGACTTCCGCAACCGTCTCCTCTAACAGCTTTACATGAGGTCCACCAATGAACCAACCTGAATCAATAATGTCTGAGACCGCTTCCATGATTTCGTCTTTCAGTGGTCGATTACCACGTCCAACGTCTAAAAGCGGAGCAGATGAAACATCCGAAGTCTCTGTGCCGTGTTTGACACGCAGATTTTGGGTAGTCATAAAGCCTCTTCCTTGGGGCAAAATGAGGGCAAAATTCAAAAACGCTGTTGATGCGTACGGCTAAAACGTAAATGCATGCTGGAATTGGGTCAATAGAATACCTGCCCTTAACCTCGAAACGTTTTTCGTCGATAATAAACGCTAGCATTTTGGGCTCTGATTCTTGCCACCGATAACCCGGACAAAGCCATGATTTTAATCGTCGATAATTACGATTCCTTCACCTACAACCTAGTGCAGCGACTCGGTGAACTTGGTACCGGTCATGATATTCAAGTGCACCGGAATGATAAAATTTCCGTCGATGAAATCGAATCCATCGCTCCCAGCCATTTGATCATTTCTCCCGGACCTTGTACGCCCAATGAAGCCGGAATTTCAGTGGCTTGTGTGGAAAGATTCCATGGTAAGTTACCGATCCTTGGTGTTTGCTTAGGCCATCAATCAATCGGGCAGGCAACCGGAGGAACGATCGTCCGGGCAGAGCAACTGATGCACGGAAAAACTGATCAAATTCACCACAACGGGCAAGCAATCTTTGAAGGGATTCCTAGCCCGATGATCGCCACGCGTTACCACAGTCTGGTCATTCAGCCTGATACGCTTTCAAGTGAATTCCAGATCAGTGCGTGGGCAACCGCACCTGACGGCTCCCGTGAGATCATGGCGATTCAACACGAACAGTTCCCAACCTTCGGGGTTCAATTTCATCCTGAAAGCTTCCTCACCGACCTCGGAATCGATTTACTTCGCAATTTCTCAGAGATTCAACTGCCATGATACCTATTGAACAGGCATTTCAATTAATCGACGAGCACGTCACTCGATTGCCTCCAACTCGTCTTCCCCTCGCCTCATCGGTAGGAAGCGTTCTCGCAAACGATATTCATTCGGATGTCAATTCGCCGCCGCATGACAAGTCGATGATGGATGGATTTGCCGTTATGAGTGACGATGTTAACGATGGCAAAAATAATCTGAGCATTGTCGAGACCATTATCGCGGGTGATTGGCCTCAGCACGCACTTGAATCTGGGCAAGCTTCCCGAATCATGACCGGAGCTCCTCTACCTAAAAATGCAGACGCGGTGGTGATGGTAGAGCAAACGGAGGTGGAATCAACCGATAGTGGTCAGCGAGTCAAACTACTAATTGACTCTATTGCACCCGAGAAAAACATACTTCGCCAAGGTGTTAATTTTCAAACAGGACAGACCGTTTTATCTCGGGGACATATTGTTCGTGCGACTGATATCGGTTTAATGGCCGAGGTTGGAGCGGGAGATATTCCCACCAGAGAAAAACCGACCGTCGCTGTCTTGCCTACTGGCAATGAACTGGTTGATCACCATTCCAAGCCACTGCGAGGCCAGATCCGCAACAGTAACGGGCCGATGTTAGTCGCACTTGCCCAACAATTCGGCCTCGAAGTCACTGACCTTGGCTCAAGCGTTGATGATCCCGGTCAACTCGCGGACATGATTAGTGCAGGTCTAAAGCACGATGTCCTTCTGCTCTCCGGTGGAGTCTCTGCCGGCACCATGGATTTAGTGCCGGGAATTTTGAAGGATCTTGGCGTGGTTGAAGTCTTTCACAAAGTCGCAGTCAAACCCGGCAAGCCAATTTGGTTTGGCGTCAACAATTGCGAAGGAAAAAAACGGTATGTCTTTGGTTTGCCTGGCAACCCTGTGAGCAGCCTAGTTGGTTTTCACCTGTTTGTACGACGAACATTGGAGAAACTACTTGGCTCTCAAACCGCTCAAATACCTTCCGAGTATGGCGAACTGCACACCCAACACCAGACCCGAGGAAACCGCCCGACGTTCTGGCCGGCAAAGCGAATCACCAACGACCAGACGGTTCGCAGATTTGAACCGCTTGTTTGGCGAGGCTCCTCTGACCTTTTTGCGCTTGCGGAAGCCCAGGGGCTTATTAGATTTCAAGAGAATTCGACGGTACACCCAGCCGGGGAAAAAGTAGAATTCTTTCCATTCACCTAATCCGATGAAAACAAAGAACTAATACAGCTGCCGGACGACTGTGCCCCCTTCGGTTCCCACCCGGAAAAAGAGCTTTCGGCACCAAGTACGACTTTCCCCGTTCTATCGAAGACCTGAAAAATCGACGTAGTTCAAATGGTTCGAACCCGATAAAATTGAGTTCCTTCAATTTCAACCAAGGATCAATTTGAGCAAGATTAACACGATTCCCAAAACTGACGCGGGGCAAGAAGACCAAGCACTTCGCCCACGTCTGACAGAGCGATTCCCAACATTCGTTGTTGGTACGTTCTCCATGATCTTGCTATGGCTTGCCTTTCCACCGGCCGGGCTAAGTTGGCTCGGCTGGTTTGCACTATGCCCTTTGATCTGGTTGATCGAATCAAAAACTCTTCGCGGTCGTAGGCCATATCGACAACTTTTCCTAGCCGGATTCTTGTTTTGGTTATCTGCGTTCTATTTCATTCCGATTCCTCACCCAGCCCTCTGGCTTGGCTGGCTCACCGTCTCGGCCTACATGGCTATTTACACTCCCCTGTCCGTTGGCCTCGCCCGATCG
Source organism: Pirellulaceae bacterium (assembly GCA_011087765.1). GTDB lineage: Bacteria > Planctomycetota > Planctomycetia > Pirellulales > Pirellulaceae > Mariniblastus. The sequence continues at coordinate 10,725 of JAALLA010000115.1, read as the reverse complement.
TTGGTGCACCGATATCAAATCCCATCTGTGATTGCAGTTCCTCTCGTCTGGACTGGCATAGAATGGTTCCGATGTAATTTTGCGACTGGCATGGCGATGGTCTGTTTATCTCACACCCAATATCGCACCCCAATCCTTATCCAAGTTGCCGATATCTTTGGCGCCTACACCCTTACGTTTGTGATCAGTCTGGTTTCCGTTGGAATCACAGCAGTCATAAAACTGTGCTTAGCAATGAAACAAACCGGAACTCCCCACCGCTCACACACTTCTGACAAAGCAAAGGGCCAGCGCCGTTTGACAATCGCCATCGCAACACTGACTCTCATTTCAGCGATTGTGTACGGGAATGTTAAACTAAGTAAGGAAGTGAAATCGAAAAACAATTCTGAGTTAGCGATCGCCTTGATCCAAACAAACGAGGATGTTGTTTTTCGACCAATTACGGCTGAAGAATTTGTTGATTGCCGTCAGCGAAAGATCGACCTGACTCAAGCGGCGAGAAAAAAATGGCCTGATCTAAATTTGATTGTGTGGCCAGAATCTGCTTTCAGTAGTTACACGGACCTTTTGTCAGACGTGAGTCCAGAAATGACTCGCAAAATGGCCACTGAACTCCGCACTCGATTTTGGGAAACAGCGACGTCACTTTCCCTATTAAATGAAAACCCGGTACCACTGCTTACTGGAGGCTCCACTCTCGATCCTGAGCAAAACACCCAATTCGCATCTGCTTTTCTAATCAATAAAAATGGGCTCGTGGACTCAAGATACTATAAAAATCACTTAGTTATGTTTGGCGAGTATGTTCCACTTTCTGATTGGTTTCCTATCATTAAAAAAATCTCACCCATCGGTGGAGGGGTCAACGCCGGAACTGAGCCAGTCTCAATCAGGATAAACGAAGTCAATCTTAGCCCCAACATTTGCTTCGAATCGACCGTCCCTCATTTCATTAGAAATCAAGTTAATCAACTCGCAGGTCAGAACAAGGAACCAGATGTCCTGATCAACCTGACCAACGATGGCTGGTTTTTCGGCACGAGTTGCCTCGACTTGCATTTGGCATGTAACGTATTCCGTGCAGTGGAGATGAGAAAACCTCATTTGGTTTGCGCCAACACAGGACTTTCAGCAGAAATCGATTCTTGCGGCCGTCTACTGCAGACTGGCGGCAGGCGACAACCAGACATCATTCGCTCACTTGTGCACCCCAGCAAACAATACAGCCTGTACCGAACCATCGGCGATGTTATCCCAATGATTATGCTAATCATTGCGACCGCACTGTTCACACTCGATTGCTTCCGAAAAAGATCGTAATACCAAGACGACCTTCGTTCGAGCAGCCAGCGAAAATCAAGCGGATTTTGCGTCGCGAAAGCGATCTCAGTAATTTCTTACCAATTGCTGCAGGATGTTCTAACTTGATTGTGGCATTTCAAAACAAATACTTCTAAACTTAGAGTTTTGTCGTACCAAACTAAAATCTAGTAAGAGATCACCATGAGCCTCGATCGCCGTCAAATCATCAAAGCCGCCGCTGGATCCGTCTCCATTGCAACACTTGCACCAAGCATGGTCTTTGGGGCACAACGCAACACAGCAAAGAACTTTCGAATAGCCGCGATAGGATTTGGAGGCCGGGGTAAAGCAGATTTGAAGGAAATGCAATCTCACCCCAATTTTGAAATAACAGCCGCCTGTGATGTCGACAAATCTCTCCACAACATTGTCGACGAGATGGGCACAGACATAAAGAAGTTCCAAGACTATCGCTTACTGTTCAAAAACTCCACTGACGATTTTGACGCAGTGGTCATTGCTACACCGGACCATATGCACGCTCCCATCGCACTGATGGCCATGGAACACGACAAACATGTTTATCTTCAAAAACCACTGGCGCACGATATCGCCGAGTGTCGCCTACTCGCTGAACAAGCGGCAAAGAAACCAAATTTAAAAACCCAAATGGGAATTCAAATTCACGCTCACCCGGCTTATCGAACTGCAGTGGCTTGGATTCAAAGCGGCCTAATTGGCACGGTTAAAGATGTCCATAGCTGGTCAGGCAAAGGATGGGGCGGCGAAATGAAAGGGAAGTCTCCCACACCACCGCCAGCCCACTTGGACTGGGATCTTTACTGCGGAGTATCAGAAAAGCTCCCTTACGTGGAAGGCTGGTACCACCGCAACAATTGGAGAAAATGGCTGGCATTCGGAACTGGCACACAAGGTGATATGGGTTGCCACATTGTCGATCCAGTATTCACAGCATTGGAAATTAAAGAACCAACCCAGTGCACCTCACTGGGACCTGGTCCCTTTAAAGACAACTTCGCGTTGCTAAGCCACGTTGTTTACACTTTCCGCGGTACGCGCTACACAACCAATGAGCTCAATTTAACTTGGTACAACGGGTCATTGCGACCATCAAGAGTTGATGGAATTCCAGCCAAGGTTGATTTACCTAGTCAAGGTTCTGTCTTTATTGGAACCGAGGGCAGTCTGATCCTGCCTCACATCGGAAATCCACAGGTTTATCACGCCGATGGAACTCCAATGAAAAAATTACCTCAAACCGTTCAAAAAGGAAATCACTTCCACCAGTGGATCGATGCTGCTCAAGGAAAAATCGAATCCACCGGGGCCCCGTTTCAATATGCTGGACCTTTAACCGAGGCCGTGCTAATGGGAACGGTCATCAACCGTTGGCCAACAGAAACCTTTGATTGGGACGCTGCCGCCTGCAAGTTCAAAGGGGATTCTCAAGCAGTCAAAGAGGCCAATGCACTTCTGGCTCCAGCGTACCGCACTGGTTGGTAGTCTCGGATGCTGTGAAGGTTCAAACTCATCTTCGAAATCCTTCATTGCAGAAAAAAACACCCTTCCTATTCGCTTTGATGGAACAATAATCAAATCAACGTTTTCTACTTGGACAAAACAATGTTTAAAAGTCGCTTTCTTGCCTGGGGAACGATGCTTGCCATCTTTGCCGGCTTTAGCCTGCCACTTACCGCCCAAACAAAAACCAACATTGCAGCGGACAGCCTGACTACCGCTAAAAGGATCTCGGCAGCAAGTGGCCGTCCGATTTTTGCCATCGCTGGACAAAGTACCTGACCGCCGTGTGCAGCGCTACTGAAACGACTCAACACCGATCAGTCAATTGCACCCATCGTGGCACAGTTCGTGCCAATCAAGCTTGATGTCAGCTCTCCGGAGTACGCGCAATGGCGTCGCGACCACACTCCCGACGGCAACGGTATTCCCCAATTATTTATCGTGCGAGCCGATGGTGAAACACTCTACGGTCGATCTGGGTCTCTCCGCGGGCCCGATCTCCCCAACATGCTCATTTCAGCCCTGCAGAATTCAGGACGTATCCTGTCAGCCCGAGAAGCTCAATCATTGGTTGAGGCAGCCGATAAGTTTACCCAGGAAAAAAACAAAGGAAATTTCGAATCAGCGATCAAGGCAATCAGCCGAGTGCGTAAAATCGGGGAACCAGGACAAATCCGAAGCTACTCTGAACCAGCTTTGAGAGTAAACCGCTTAGTCATTGAAACCGCCGACGAAGTTCGAAACCAATTGAAGAAGCTTGCAAACCAAATCGAGACAGATCAGGCAGATATCAAACTCAAAGCAATGCTTGGCTATTTGAAACTCCGCGAGGATTTCGGCGCTCTCAAGATGGTCAAACCTGACCTAGCTGCGTTTCAAAAGAAATACACGCTCAAAGATAACAAACAGCTGGCTCGCGAAGCAAAGATCATTGAAAGCGCAAACCAGGCGAACACTAAAAGCAAAAAAACGCGGGCAATCGCAACTCTGACCGAACTCATCGGCGAAACAGAAATCGAACCAGTACGTAAGGAAGCGGAAAAAAAGCTATCCGCCCTTCAACAAGAATTGGACGCAGGTTAACAACAACAGTCATTGCAAACACTCCCAACCATTTGGGAGAACCTTCGAACCGCTGGATCATTAATCCAGTGACGGAGTAGGCTTTGTCCAAAATTCTTCGTTGTCTGAAATTTCCATCGGTAAAATCGAGTGCTCTCCATCGAGGGCGATATCACCCTGATAACTTAACTCTCGCTTCTGATCGGATGCGACGACGGCAAGTTCAAATTCCAATTCGGAGTCGTAATGCTCTGGATCAATCCGAACGTTCGTCGATGCATACTCAACGTATTCAACGGGTATTCCATTGGGCTCCATGCCAGCCGAACCTACCAGCTCATTTTCAAGCATGAGTTTGGGTTCAAATTTAGGCAGTCCGGGCTGCTCATCGATTCTCACAAACTCTTTGTACGGAACTGGAATTGCTTTTGAATCCACCACTTCTCGATGATCTGGAAGGACTCTTACATCCGCCTCCAGACGATGAAAAACATCACGAATGTGGTCATGACAAGTAAACATTAGGATTTGGTGACCTCGTTTCGAAAACTCGCACAGCACTTCTGCCGCCGCTTGAATTCGCCGGCCGTCAAAATTCACTAACACGTCATCGAGTACCATCGGGATCACAGATCCGCGTCTCGCATAGGCGCCTACCAAGGCCAGCCTCAAACTCAAATACACTGTTTCTCTCGTGCCACGGCTTAATTTGTCAACCGATATTGTTCCTCCATCCTCGGAGTCGACCAACAACTCCTCCCCAATCAATCTAGTCCAGATACGTGTGTACGTACCTTCCGTCAACTTGCTTAAAAAGCCGGATGCTTCCTTCAGCGTTTCCGGTTGTCTTTTGGATTCATAGCTCTCGCGAATCACTTCCAACATTGTCGAACCAGTAGCAAACACCTGCCACTCTTTTTTTAATTCCACAATTTCGGTTTCGGTCGCTTCAAGTTTCAATTTTGCGAGTGCCAGACTTTTGTCCTCACCCATCACCTTAATTTCTTGCTGTAAACCTGCACATTCTTGCTGTAATTGAGTTTGTCGCTCGCGAGCATTATCCATTTGCGACTGAATGCGTTCCCAAGCTGCTTCCAATCCACCCAACCCATACTCCTGATGCAAATCTTCGATTTGTGATTCCGTATGGTTGCGACCCAGTGCTGCATCAATTTGTTGGGTTAGATGATCGCGACTCTCAATCAACAAATCCCGCCGCGCCAATTCTAAATCAAACTCTCGATACTCTGACTCAGTCTCAGCCCCCACAATCGAGAGGAGCCTTTGTTTTTGGCCAAGCAACCGATCTAATTCCCGTTTCGCTTTAACAAACTTGGCTTTCAGCGCACGATATCGATGGGTAAACTCTCGCTTGCGTTGAATCACCCCCCGTTGCTCATTGATGCAGAGACCAAGATGATTAATCCGGTCAATTAACTCTATTCCCTCGAACTCCACCCCAGATTCTTGCAGCGTCTGATCAATTCTCAAATTCAAACTTTCAAGTTCACGCCTTCGTTCAACCTGCTCTCGTTTCAAATGATCCAGACGGTCGCTAATGCCTGAAATTCGATCGGCTCGCTGGACAATCTCCCTTAGCTGATAAGGTTGCAAAACGTCCGGCAAACCCGCAGCTCTCAAGCTTGCTTTCCACAGTTTGCTCGTTTTTTCAACTTCAAGCTCCTGCGTTGCAATGCGTCGCTTCAACTCATCTTGATTCGCTCTCGCCGCCAAAACCCGTCCTTCAAGCGGCACCAATTCTTCCAGTCTTTCCAATCGACTTTCCCCATCCGAGAGCGCTAATTCCCATTGGCCCTGCACATTTTCAGGAAGCTGGCGATCGATCTCGACGCGCTCTACTTTGTCTCGCTTAAGCTGTTGCCTAACAATTTCGATTTGATGGCGAAAATCCTCTAGATCCTCTTTCGCCTGACCTTCCCAGTGGTATTTTAGGCCCATCGCGACAACCCCTGCGATCGTTCCTAAAAAGACAAATACGATCCCCATATTTGTCGATGTCTGGCTGATCCAACTTCCCCCGGAAGCAGCATCTATCAAACCGAACCCCAAAAGAACCACGCCAACAATAAAGGTAACTCCAACAATGGATAACTTCTCAAGCGGAAGAACCTGCTCGGTCACGACTGAATCGACATCACGCTCCAATTCCATTCGTCCACGGTTGAGCTTGTCGATCTTTTCTTCCAACTCGATCCGGCGACGCAATCGATTCACCAGTTTTCCAGTCTCCTCGAGCGACTCTGACGTGCTTCGTCGGGCCATGCTGGTTCCCAAACGTTCCTCATGCTGGCCTAGGTCAAATTCTGTCTTTTCGAAATCATGCTCTAATTGAATGATTAGATCTTCTTGATCCTGCAACTTTCGACCAGTCAACTCAAGTGAAGCAAGTCCCCGGCTACCAAGACCGCGAATATCGCTCGCTTTAATCTTTAACTGCTCACCAAGCCCATCCACCTCGCCGACAAGACTGTTTTCAATTTTGTCTATTTCTGTTTCTAAACGGATAGACTGACGCTGTAACGATTCAATCCACGGAGTATGCTCGGCGAGCGCGTCAATGCGAGCCTTTTGAGCCCAAAGAAGCGGTTTGATAGGCAGTGCCGCCCCATCCCTTTTAATTTCCAGACGTTGTTCGCGAAAATTCTCAATCCGCTCCCGCTGATGGGCTATTTCCTCATTGATTCGATCAAGTTTTGAAATCGAGACGTCGTCTCGGCTTGGCAAAGTTTCAAATCCTTTAATCTGCTGGGCAATGGAAACGCGTTCTTGCCAACGTTCCGAAATTTGAATTGCCACTTCCAAAATCCTCGATTGCCGGTCACTTTCTTTCAGCGAATCGGCAAGCTCACCTAAACGATAACTGACTTCGACAGCCTTGTTTGCTAACTGGGAATAAGTTTTGGATCTCTGCCTTAAAGTTCCCACCTCTTTCACCAGCGCCTCCCTTTCCTCTCCAAGAATCGCGAGCCTTGACCCAACCCCATTTTGCCCGGACCAAATAGTCTCTCTATGTTGAGTTAGATTGCGCATTACGTCGACTAAAGATACGCGGTCTAAACCATTTGCCAATTTATATAATTGATCAGCCGCTGCGGTGCTGTTAAGTGCACCCAATTCTTGAATCTCTCGCAGGCCAATCGCAAACACATTGGTGAAGATTGACTCGTCTATATCCCCTAGAAGTGACTGCAGTTTATTTTGACCATGCACCGCCCCGTCATGGCCATCGACAACGACGAGGTCACCAACCGAACTGTGGTATTGCCCCGGATCAACGTGACGCTGAACCTCAAAATCTCCGGTAGATGTCGACAATCCAACAGTTCCGCCAGCCAAACCTCCGTAAACCGGCGGAGAGTATTTCTCAAGCCGTGCCGAAGAAAAACCGAACATCATCGACCGCACAAATTGCATCAGCGTGGTTTTGCCAGCTTCGTTATAACCGCAGAACACTGTCAAGCCTTCGGAAACCTGCTCGACTTCAAGCCCTTTCCAAACGCCAAAACCAGCCACTTCAAAATCTTTTACTTTCACCGCGGAACTCCTTTAACGCAGTTATTATTTTGTCTTTGCCATCCGCAACCGTAAGAATTCAACCCGCCAATTACGATCACACTGCCGAGCCATCGTGCCCACTCAGACAATCCACGCCCAGCGCCGTTGCCTTGGACAAAATCTCTGCTCGCTGCTGCTCACCGACGATGGCCAAACTATCAGTCTCCCAACGTGGCACATCATTTTCCAAAAAATTTCGCAAATTCAATCGCAACTCACTGTCACTTTGGTAACGCCCGACAGCCCTGAGATATTCACCGAGTAGTGATTCCTCTTCATACCATTTACTGGGGAGTTCCCCTGAAGGTATCTCCTCAAGGCAAATTGACCAGAATCCATTACCGGACTTACTGAACTCCGCCCTGAGCCAGTTCAGCAGGTCTGTTCGCCACTCAATTCCGCATCCCGGGTTGAATGTCTTCTCACCGCTGATTGCAAGCTGCCAACGGCAAAGGACCGTTTGCTCCGAATATTCAGCTGCAAGCTCCATGGCAGCCTCACCCAACTGGTTCTTTGCATCATCCAAACTTAGATGAGGCTGAATTTCAATTAACGGTGAACACCAATGGACTCGATCTGAGCGAATTGTACGGACATTGGATTTTCGGGTTGCATGCAATTTCACCAACTTAAACCCACAGCTCGTTCCAGAATGAAACTCTCGCGATTGTGGCGTTCCCGAATAAACAACGACGGAATTTTCGTATTCTTCGGTTAAGGCTGTGGAACGGCCACCCAGAGCCCAATAATTAATCGCATCACTGTCGAATGCAGTAACGTCTGAATCCGAGTGCGCCAACACAATATTGAAAACATCATCCTCAACAGCCCCCAACAAATCTCCCGCCAGTGGTTGGGACTCGCACCCCGCTCCAATGATTCTCGCCAGCGCAGTCCCATTTTTTTGATAATCTGCGTGCTCGACTGACCGAGCATGAAACTGGATAACATTCCCAGGCAACTTGACCGCTCCCGGCCATTTGTTGGCCGAGTCCGCTTTGGCTCCACTCCAATAAACCAAAATGTCTTTTTGTTCTAAACGCTGAAATTGTTTAACCAAAAAGGCAACGGCCCGCGCGCTCAACTGTTCGAGATTACAGAGTCCGCCCGAAAGTAAAACGAAGTCAACCTTTTCGGTGATCGCTGTGTCAAAAACATTTTCTGCTGCGAGGTAAGGGGCTTCAGCGAGTGTCTCCAAAAGGCAATCCGGCAGTTGCTGCAAACCGCGAATTGGCTCATCCAATTGAAAATCTGAGGAGTGAATAAACTTGATTTTTTCTGTCATGACAGCGGCCTTCCTGGCATCTGCTACATAAAACTAACTCAGTTCCCCCAGCGTCAAAACAAAGGAGTCTGACCAGACATAAATACCTAAGGGAACCACGATTTTTGCGGTCCCTGTCAGTTTATCCCAACCGATATGGGTTACCTATATCAATCAAACCGTCTGGGGATTAGCGTTGCCCCCAACGGTCGGAGGACGGAAGCAAAGCGTATCCCTAAGCCCATTCTTGACGCATTTCGAGGATTTTCATGATCCCCTCGTTCGCAAACTGCGAAAAAGTGATAGCATCAGCAACCGGCAATCTTCGCGTTGCAACCGAACTTTTTCCTGAAATGAACCATGGCCAATACCGCATCTGACTTACCGACCACCCCTGCCCCGGCATCCTTTATTTTTGTGATCTGCCAAAACGGTGCTGAAAGTGCGACCAAATTGGAAATCATGAACAACCATCCCAATTTAAGCCTGGCCTTTTCGCGACCGGGATTCATCACGTTCAAGGTCAGTGCGGAGGCTCCGCTTCCCCAGCGATTTACGCTGAAGTCTGCTTTGGCGAGAACTTATGGTTGGTCTCTCGGTAAATGCACCTCACAAGACGCAAGCTCGATGGTTGCAGATGTCTCAACCAATGTACAATTCGAAAACTCAAATCACCTACATGTCTGGCAACGCGATCCATTTACTCCAGGAAGAAATGGATTCGAACCTGGCATTTCTGCACTCGCCGAAGAAGTCGGCTGCCTATTTAAGACGGATCTAGAAAAATCAGGATCCAAACTTATCGTCAACAAAGAATCCAAGCCAGACGATAAAATTTTTGATGTAGTGATGGTCGAGCCAAACGAATGGTGGTACGGGTATCATTTCGCCTCGACCGTCGCAGGTAGATGGCCAGGCGGAACTCCTGCAATCGACACCTCCATCGAAACTTATAGCCGGGCCTATTTTAAATTGAGCGAAGCTTTACTGTGGTCGGGAATTACGATTCAACCCGGCGATCACTGTGTAGAAATTGGCAGCGCCCCGGGAGGCGCTTGCCAACTTTTACTCGAAAAAGGTGCTAAAGTAATCGGCATCGATCCCGCAGAAATGGAACCCGGTATCCTTGAACATGATAACTTCGTTCACATCAGAAAACGTGGGACGGACGTTAAACGAAAAGAATTTCGAAACACAAAATGGTTGATTTCGGACTTAAATGCCGACCCAAACTTCTCGATCGAAACCGTTGCAGAAATTGTCAATCATCCCCTTGTGGATGTTAAGGGAATCATACTGACGCTAAAATTTTCTGAATGGAAAAACACATCCTCGATACCTGATTTAATGAAAGCCGCGAAAGCACTTGGCTTTCAAGTGGTCAAAGCTCGACAACTTGCTTTTAATCGACGCGAAATATGCCTAGTTGCAGTGAAGGATAAATTCGTTCTCAGGCTTGGCAAGAAACACGTCAAACCAAAAAGACAGGCGAAATCAGAAAAACCAACCCCATGATTACGCCAAGTACAGGCAATGGATGCCGAAGAACTTTTGCACCTCACGCTTAGAAATTCTAGCCCGCGCCCTGACTGGCTAGTTTCGCGATCGATTCCAGAACCATCTCTGTCTCAGCAAGCGTGGTAAACAAACCGACACTCAACCTCACCGTACCATGCTCTGACTCAGTTCCCAGAGCACGGTGAATCAATGGGGCACAATGCCGTCCGGCACGCGTCTGGATTGCCCAGTTCGCATCAAGAATAGAAGCGACCTCATGGCAGTCCCAGCCACTGACATTAAAGCTAAAGACGCCGATACGCCGATCCATTTCCTTGGCACCGTGGATTTCCACTCCGGGTATTTTAAGCATCCCTTGTAAAAGACGGGTCGAATTGACATGGCGACGAGCTCGCAATTCCAGCCCTTCGGTGGACTCCAGGAATCGAATCCCCGCATGCACTCCCGCGATCCCAGGA
>JAALLA010000114.1:2026-13969 GCA_011087765.1 Pirellulaceae bacterium | reverse complement strand
TGATTGTACTGAACTTGATTTAAATCAAGCTTCGAATTCACCAAGTCCAGCCGTTTCAGCCCATTTTGACCAAATCGAATGGCATTGGGTGACAGTAATTCGTCGCCATTCCCGTCTAATTGTCGAGTCGTTTCAGCAAGAGATCGATAGATGGTTGCTGCAGATTCATAATAGGCTTGCTGTTCGAGCCACCGAGCAACCTGATCAACATCTTCAATCACCCAAGAGTTGCATCGGTCATCTTGCAATAACTGTTGGGACAAACGAACCAGGTTTTCATTTCCTTCAACACCGTTAATCCAGCGATTATTAAAAGCCTCCTGATAACCTGACACCGAGATCATCAAATTGCCTTTTAGGAAATTCAGCATTTTCCTGACCGGTTCAGTGTCAAACTCCTGCTTCCGTTCATCGAGTTGGCCAACGATTAAAACGGCGTCATCAATTTCTTTTTCGATATAATAATTAAGCACTTGTTGAATTGTCGCGACTACCAACGGATCATCAGGAAACTCTCGCATCAAATTCATCATTGTTTCACCAACGACCTCTACACGGGTCGATTGCCCGGGCTTAAGCCGTTCGAACGCGAGCTGTTTAAACTGAGCTAATCCAGCGACCCTGGCAATTCGCGGATTGGAATCAACAAGAAAGGTATTTGCGAAAACTCTCAAATCTTCGGTCGCGTCGGGGCCACTCAATTCCTTGGAAAATCCCAGACCGTAGATTACGGACAACGCACCAATTTTTGTCTCGATTGCAAACGCCCGGTTTTTTTCCGTCAGCTTTCTGGTCAACAACTCATCGGCTACCGCAATTTTCTGGCGAGATTTCGTTTCGATCTCAAATTTAGAAGGCGTTTGAATTTCTGCCCGACCAAGTTCGACTAACATGGCAGTCAAGTCTTCGATCGAACTCAATTCCACTAAGCGCCCAAATCGATCACTCTTCAGATTGGAGCCCGAAGCGACACGTGCTTCCGTCGGTTTGGTAACTACTCCTTGCGGCGTCGACGGAAAGAATCGCCCCAGGGCCAATAAACTCAAAAGCAGAGTGGTGACGATGCCAAGTACAAAAGCCGGTAAATAAACGCCCGCTTCGGCCACCGTTTTTTCATTGGAAAAACCAGCGCGGCTCTTCTTAGAGTGACCTTCTCGCGTACCCCTTCTCATACTGATTCCCAAGCCATCTGAAATTGCACTCAAGTCGAACTCAACAAACTTTTGCACACCGGTTGTGTGGTTGGTCCTGACCGAAATCTGCAATCAGTATGCTTAAAGTGCGCGAAACATTCAATCAAAATCGACAGACGGAAACCTGCTCCACTTGTCGAAGTCAGCAAAAAACAATCGCTTCGCGCTGTCTTCGATGCAAATGGACTTAGTTCGAGCACGGCTTAGAAATCGGATCAGGGCAACTCAATGGATGATTTCGGTGCCGTTTCACCCTCAGAACCAGCCGCAGACTGCTCTGATGAAACGAATATCATTCGCAATTGATGCAGACCATCTCGCAGATGGTTCGCTTCTTCTTCCGTTAGGTTGCCCTTGGTTTTTTCCTGTAGCATCCCCAAAAGGTCAATAAAGTGCTTTGCCATTGGAAGATTGACGCTCGGTTGCCCGGTCATCGGATCTGGAATCAGTCCCATCGCCGCCATGGCCTGAGTAGCCAGGGTGGACATGAGCACCATGAACGAAGCGGGAGGCAAGGCATGCTCTTCCGCTTCACCTTCAGGCGCATCAGCAGAGTCCTTTAATTCCTCTTTCTCTTTCTCAACTTGAGACTTCCAATCATCATCGACAATGATCTTGGGTTCTTCGCCCGCACCGGTTTCTTCCGACATCGATGGTTCCTTTGAGTTAACTCAGATTAAATATTTTAACACGCGTTTAGACTTCAATTTCTTTCATTGAGCCGTTACTGGAACGGCGAACTGCCGCTTGAACAAACCCTGAAAACAGCGGATGAGAAGCCGTTGGCTTTGATTTAAATTCGGGATGAAATTGAACCGCAACAAACCATGGATGATCAACAACTTCAACAATCTCAACGAGAGTGTCGTTCTCGCTGGTTGCAGCAAATCTCAAGCCGTGGGCTTCAAGTTGCTTGCGGAACACATTGTTAAACTCATAGCGGTGGCGATGGCGTTCGGAGATTTGCTTGTTGCCGTAACATTCCAACGACTTGGTCGCGTCGTTCACAGTCGAAATCTGAGCCCCGAGCCTCATCGTCCCTCCCTTGTCGGTGATATTGTTCTGCTCATCAAGCAAACATATCACGGGGTAAGGTGTATCTTTATCAAATTCTGTTGAGTTCGCACCTTCTAGCCCTACCACATTACGGGCAAATTCAATTGCGGCACATTGCATTCCCAGACAAATCCCAAGGAAAGGAATTTTTCGCTCCCGCGCCCAACGAATGGCCTCTACCTTCCCCTCAGTTCCACGCTCGCCAAATCCACCGGGTACCAAAATGCCATCGTAACCGCTCAACAACCGCTCGGGACCTTCGTGTTCAATATCTTCACTTTGGATCCGACCAATGCGAATCTGAGCATGATTATCAATTCCAGCATGGTCGATCGATTCATAAATCGATTTGTAAGCGTCTTTGTGCTCAGCATATTTTCCGACAACAGCGATACTGATTTCAGTTTCGGGATTCCGCAACCGATGAAGCAACTCCCGCCAGTTATCAAGATCCAGCGTTTGCTTTGGTAGACCCAGCTTATTGACGATCAACTCATCGAGACCATGCTCCACAAGGCTCAATGGAACTTCGTAAATGGAAAAGTCTTTATCTCGTTCTTCAATAACTGCCTTGACCGGTACGTTACAAAACAACGCTATTTTCTCTCGATCGGAAGCTGCCATCTCTCGCTCGGTACGGCAAATGAGAATATCCGGCTGGATACCAATCTGCCGGAGCTGACCCACAGAATGCTGGGTCGGTTTGGTTTTTAATTCAGCAGCTGCCTTGAGATAAGGTACCAGCGTTAGGTGAATGTAAAGGCAATTCTCTTTTCCAACGTCAAGTGAGAATTGTCGAATAGCTTCGAGGAACGGCTGACTTTCAATGTCACCCACAGTTCCTCCAATTTCGGTGATGACAACGTCAACATCTTCACCGCCGAGTCTCCCAATGCAGTTCTTAATTTCATTGGTAATATGCGGGATGACCTGAACAGTTTTCCCAAGGAACTCCCCGCGTCGCTCCTTTTCGATCACACTAAGATAGATCTGGCCGGTGGTGTAATTCGATTCGCGGGTCAACGGTGCGTTAGTAAATCTCTCGTAATGGCCAAGATCGAGGTCTGTCTCACTGCCATCATCCAGCACATAAACTTCGCCGTGCTGATAAGGACTCATTGTTCCTGGATCAACATTGATGTACGGATCCAATTTCTGCATCCGCACACTGAGGCCGCGTTGCTCTAAAACCATGCCCACCGAAGCACTGGTGAGGCCCTTTCCGAGCGAACTGACCACTCCCCCAGTCACAAAAATATGTTTCGTCATCAAGTTTCCTCTATTTTGCGGCGATTCATCACGCCCGCCCCCGCAATTGATCCAATCCCAGCCAACAAAAATAGCGCAGTTTCCGTTGGAAATGCGCAATATGAAGATTTGAGAAACCGTCCTCGCTGTCGAGCGTCATCTTAGCAATTGGATTGCCGTCTGACAAACGACTGGTAATCCTCCAGCGTGTCGATTCCAGCAATCGGATGATCAATTTTCCCCACAAGTATTTTATGGCCATTCGACAAAATCCGCAGTTGTTCAAGGGACTCCGCCTTTTCGATCGAAGTCGGTGATAATTTTGGAATGTTCTGCAAAAATCCTCGGCGGTAACAATAAAGCCCCACATGCTGGAAAAACAAGGGCGGCTCGGAGGTCAAATAGCCCTCACTCCAATCCCTCGGGTGCGGAATCACGCTTCGGCTAAAATAGATCGCATGCATTCGATTATCAAAAACAATTTTGACGCAATTGGGATCCTCAAGCATTTTCCGACTTCGAATCGGAGTCGCTAAGGTAGCCATCGGAATCTCAGGGTTTCGATCCAACAGCTCAATTGCCTGATCGATTGCAGTCGCTGCGATTTCCGGCTCGTCGCCCTGAACATTGACAATCACCTCGAATTCAGGGAGGCTCGCGGCCACCTCGGCTACGCGATCGGTTCCGCAAACATGGTTCGGATCCGTTAAAATCGCTTCACCACCAAATTGCTTGACTGCATTGACAATCTCGAGGTCATCGGCCGCAACGATGACCCGATCCGCCAGAGCACTTCCAGCAGCCGATTCGTAGGTGTGCTGCAAAACCGTTTTACCGGTCTCTTTGAGTAATAATTTGCGGGGTAATCGTGTAGACGCCAACCTTGCCGGAATGACAATCGCAGACTTCGTCATTAAAAATCTCCTAGTCAGAATGATCTGATATTAACTCTCTCGGATCAGATTACCACTCCCGGTTGCCAAGTCGGTTTTAGCCACTTTGAATCAGCAACTTTGAATTCCGCACAACTAAAAACAACCTCATTCGAGTTCCGGACTAATTGTCTCGGTCCGCCGTCTCCAAGATCGGACACCCGTTCCACTCGCTCGATTCCAGATTTCCCCGCAAAATTCGTTCAATCCGGAAATAATCAACCTGAGATGGCCTTTGACTCGAGGGGATATTTTGAGCGTTAACAATCCAATTGCAAATCAGTTATTTCCTGTGACGTAAGCTGTCGCAGATCACCTAGATTGGATATTTACTCAAAAACGGCCAATACCGTCATTTAGTCCAAGTCTATCTACAGATATACTTGGAGCAGAGTCGATCAAACTCGGAATCCTCGGATACTTGATCGAAAGCATAACCTTCAGCCAAGGCCATGAAAATCGCATCGGCCGCGCGTGAACCGAAAACATGAATCGTATTCAAACGCTGTATAACAGTATCATCGGCAAGAAAGTCATCGCCGCTGTTACCGGATTGGTCCTTTTTGGCTTTCTGCTGGGCCACGTCGCTGGCAACTTAAAGGTCTTCACCGGCTCCACTGAGCAGGGAATTCCTCACATCGATGAATACGGACAATTCCTCAAAGTCGCGGGAGAACCCCTTCTGCCTGCTGGAGCATTGCTGTGGGGCGCCCGTCTCGTCCTCCTCACCTCGGTGATATTGCACATCACTGTCGTCGTCCAGCTTGCCATGCTCAGCGCAGAGGCTCGGCCTGTCGCTTACGTCAAAAGTAAGAAAAAGGCAGCGTCGCTTCCGGCCTTGTGGATGATGTTTTCAGGTTCACTCATTGCAGGTTTCATCGTGTTTCACATTCTGCACTTCACGACGGGAACCATTCAAATCGGAGAATTTGAACATGGTTACGTCTACAATAATCTGAGAAGTTCCTTCTCGAATCCGTTTGTCGCGGGAGGTTACATCTTTGTAATGCTCGTGATTGGCATCCATTTAAATCATGGCGTCTGGAGCATGTTCCAAACGCTTGGCATCGATAATCCAGACAGGAATAAATTCCTCCGAACCGCGTCGACCGCATTGACGATGGCGATCGTCCTCGGCTTCATCGCAGTCCCTGCCTCTTTCTTGTTTGGACTGATGCCGGAGGCGGCTAACTACGCGCACGAATTGTTGACCGGCCACTAATTCCACCAATCACGTGTTTCGATACGCGTTCCCAAAACCGACACCGAATCAAACCGTTTTTAAAAGTAAATAATATGCTGACGCTCGACTCAAAAATCCCGGTCGCCCCGATCGAAGACGCCTGGACTTACCACAAAAACAACAACCTTAGATTAGTTGGCCCCAAAAACCGACCTAAATTCAAAGTCATTGTCGTCGGCAGTGGTCTTGCTGGAGCGTCGGCGGCGGCATCGATGGGAGCGATGGGCTACAACGTGGAATGTTTCTGTTTTCAGGACTCCCCCCGTCGTGCTCACAGTATCGCCGCTCAAGGTGGCATCAACGCCTCGAAAAATTATCGTAACGATGGCGATTCCACTTGGCGTCTGTTTTATGACACCCAAAAAGGTGGTGATTACCGGGCGCGGGAACAAAACGTCTACCGCTTAGCTGAATTGAGCACGTCGATCATTGATCAAGCAGTTTCGCAGGGTGTTCCGTTCGCAAGAGAATACGGTGGAAAGCTTGCCAATCGCTCATTCGGAGGCGTATTGGTCGAGCGAACCTTTTATTGTCGCGGGGAAACAGGTCAGCAATTATTACTCGGCGCCTATTCGGCACTCGAAGAACAAATTGCTGCTAAGAAAGTAAAGATGCACACCCGGCACGAGATGCTCGACCTTGTCGTGGTCGATGGTCGCTCGCGGGGAATCGTCGTTCGCAATCTGGAAACCGGTGAAATTACCTCTCACGCTGCCGATGCAGTTGTCCTCGCGACGGGTGGTTACGGCAATGTCTTCTACCTCTCCACCAATGCCAAGGGATGCAACGTCACCGCGAATTTCCGTGCCTATCGCAAAGGTGCCGGGTTCGCCAACCCTTGCTTTACGCAGATTCATCCGACTTCTATTCCCGCCTCTGGGGACTACCAGTCAAAATTGACCCTGATGAGCGAATCGCTTCGAAATGACGGGCGAATCTGGGTGCCACGTAACGCTGACGAAAAACGGGCTCCCCGAGATATCCCTGAAGAAGACAGATTCTACTACTTGGAAGAGCGGTACCCTCGTTTTGGTAATCTCGTTCCCCGGGACGTAGCCGCCCGCAACGCCAAAGATGTGTGCGACCAGGGTCTCGGTGTCGGACCAACGGGCTACGGGGTCTATCTCGATTTTGCAGCCGCGATCGAGGAAAAAGGGATCGATGCCGTTAAATCAAAATACGCCAACTTGTTTGAAATGTACCAGCGGATCACTGACGACGATCCCGTCGAAACTCCAATGCGAATCTACCCTGCCGTGCATTACACAATGGGTGGTCTCTGGGTTGATTACAACCTCATGACCAACGTTCCGGGTTTATATGCGATCGGCGAATCCAATTTTGCGGATCACGGAGCCAATCGCCTCGGTGCGAGTTCTCTCATGCAGTGTCTGGCTGATGGTTATTTCATCATTCCCGTGACCATCGGCGACTTCCTCAGCCGCCATGAGTCGGGGGAAATCACAACTGACCATCCGGCTTTCAAAGAGACTGAAACCGCAGTCAAAGACCGCCTTAATAAATTACTGGCAGTTAACGGGACTCGCAGCGCGCAGTCATTCCACAGAGAGCTAGGAAAGATCATGTGGGAACACTGCGGCATTTCGAGGAATAAGGAGTCACTCGAAGAGGGACTCCGAAAGATCCCGGCACTCCGTGAGGAATTTTGGCGAGACCTTAAGCTCCCCGGTAATCCGGCAGAGCTGAACCAATCACTTGAGCATGCTGGACGCGTGCTCGACTTCCTCGACTTCGGGGAATTGATGTGTCGCGATGCGTTGCTGCGTGATGAGTCCTGTGGTTGCCATTTTCGGGAGGAACACCAAACCCCCGAGGGTGAAGCCGAACGAAACGATGAAGACTACGCTTTCGTCTCTGTCTTTGAATACAAAGGCGAAGGAACCCAACCCGAGTTGAACAAAGAACCACTGTCCTTCGACGCCTTGCCGTTGGCAGCCAGGAATTACAAAACATGAGAATTAAATTACACGTTTGGCGTCAATCTTCTCGCTCCGACAAGGGGCGTATGGAATCGTATGAACTCGACAATGTTGTCGAGGAAATGTCGTTCCTCGAGATGATGGACACGCTGAATGAGAAACTAACCGTAGAAGGAAAAGAACCGGTTGCATTTGACCACGACTGCCGCGAGGGAGTTTGTGGGATGTGCTCGATGGTGATTAACGGCGAAGCTCACGGCCCAAAATCGGAAACGACGACCTGCCAATTATATATGCGGCATTTCGATGACGGGGCCGAGATTTTCATCGAACCCTGGAGAGCGAGTGCCTTCCCTGTTGTTCGCGACCTAGTCGTTGACCGCTCTGCTTTCGATCGCATTATCCAAGCCGGCGGTTACGTCAGCAACCACTCCGGGCCCAAGCCTGACCCCAACTCCATTCCAATCGAACCCAATGTTGCGGAAACCGCTCTCGACGCGGCGACTTGCATTGGTTGCGGTGCTTGCGTTGCCGCCTGCCCCAACGGGTCTGCGATGCTGTTCACTTCGGCCAAAGCTTCTCACCTCGGATTGTTACCGCAGGGTCAACCCGAGCGTTTTGACCGCGCCAAATCAATGGTTTCGCAAATGGAATCCGAGGGTTTCGGTTCCTGTAGAAACTACGCTGAATGTGAGGCGCAGTGCCCGAAAGGAATCAGCATTGCCTTCATTGGCAGGCTCAATTCCGATTTCCTGAAAGCCTCGCTGGTTGAACCGATCGACCGCCGCGGTGACATGAAGGCTCAGTGATTCATCGAGCATTAAGAATGGCTTAGATCGCTTAAGCGTTATCAACCCGACCATTACAAGTCGGGTTTTTTTATGCGCAAGCTCAACCTATCGGGTGTAACCGAGATGAGCTAAAACCCATTGAGTGAACTCGTAGAGCGACGTTACTTCGCGCTTGTTTGTCGCACCAAAATTGGTTTCCGAGCCAATCGGCATTCGACGATTCAACCAAACGGCTTCCCAACCCGCTAACCTCGGAGCGACGCAGTCGTTTTGAAAATCATCACCGACCATAAAAATGGACAAGTCTTCCTTTGATTGAGGATTGATACATTCGATTGCCGAACGGACCTGCTGAAAAAACAAGGGGCTTGGCTTTCGAAACCCAACTTGTGACGAACAGAACAGATAATCTGCATTGGAAATCGGAGCAAGTTCAGTAACGATCGAATTTAAGCGGGAATCGAAATTAGATGCGAGACCAATTTCAATTCCATGCATTTGCAGCTCGGTCCAACAAGCTTCCACGTCAGTGAACAATCGCCAGTGTTCCGGTTTTTCGAAATAACCCCACAGTTCGGCAAACAATGAATCTGGTGAATCAAGATCTTCAAATACGTTGAAGACTAACTGCTTCCAAAGCTCACGCTCGATTTCGTCCGTTGATTCCAACTCAGCAAGCAGCGGAGCAGAATTTTCCGAATCCGCAAATCGCGTTTGCGCCGATTCGCCGACATTGAAAAAACTTTGCCGCGCGCGCGTGATCCGCTCACTCAACACCGAAGGATTTAGCTTACTACCATGCTTCCTGCCAAGGCGATGATAAATATTTGCGATAGACTCAATCGGTTCAATCACTGTCCCAACTGCGTCAAATAAAACAATCGCGTGGCCAGGTTTCACATCAAACTCGCGAAAGTAAAGGGACTTTGGAAATGGAAAATTGAAAGGAGTGACGAGCGGTGATGTCTAACGAAAGCAGAAAAGTTGCGGATGATTTATCGATTAAATGTCTTTTCTTCAGAGAACTTTCCGCTTGAATAGACGCGTCGATTCGTCGGCAGCGGGTCTGTCAATTCGATCGATGGCGAACGCGGGGACTGCAACACATCTGGATGCTCACCTCGAACAAACGTGGGACTCCCGATGCTTCGGATACTCGCCTGGGGCGCGACACGAACGGAACGGTCCTCTGGAGTTACCGCTGTCATCCGCAACACGCGTAACTCGGTTTGCTCTGGTTGAATCAAGGTCGCAACTGAATTGGACGTTTGATCTTGCGTTACAGGGTATTTCTGCAGTCGCTCCCGCCAACTCAGAGAGCTTGCAGGCAACCCCTTCGCCGGTTCGACGGCCGGCGGGGTCTGGTCACCTGAAACAAACGGTAAAGAACGAATTGACACGTCATCGCTGACCTTAAAGCTGCGGTCACGGTGCTGGATTAAACCTAACGACGCCTGGGCCTTGGGGGCGGACGGTTGAAAGGCACTTGCAGCGGGAGTCGCCCGGAGAACGATCATCTCCGCTGAAGCAGAATCTGTGGCAAACGAATCCAGTTCCGACATCGCATCGGCATCGGCAAGCAAGGCGTCAAGCCCGCGAGACGCCGTGTCTGAATTCGTTGCGTACATTCCCTCGAGCTCAGCATCAATCGAGCGAAACTCATCGACCTCCAGCTCGTCCCCCTGAATCGACCGGGCTCGGAATTGAGTGATCTTTGAAATTCTTGGTTTTCCAACCCGAAACCTTGGCTTCAACGAAGCAGCACGGGGCCACTCAGCAACCCCGAGTTCAGCTTTCTCTTTCTCGGTAAGTGGCGCAATCACGTCGGGGCCATGAAGGTTAGGCGAGGGCTCAGATGGCTTACGTTTCCAGGGCAATTTTGGGAGGATCTCCTGCAGAGACGTCCTCGTGCGGTCGGAGAAATTCCCCAGCGACAGTCCAGGACTCTCAGATTGTTCCGTAATCTCAGACGGCTCAACTACTTCGGAGTCTTCGACTTCTGCATTTTCAGCTTTTGAATTTTCGACTTTTGAGTCAAAGGCAAATGTGGGCACGAAATTTGAAATCCCGGAAATCCGCTTGGACTCCCCCGATGTGCAGCCAACAACAACGGCCAGCAACCACCCGAGTCCGACAACGACTACGTGTTGAAATCGCATTTCAGCCTCATCCATGAAAAACACAATGCCGCTTACCCGACCAACCCTTGTGGCGGTACTAACCGGCAGATCACTCTATTTCTTCATGAAGGTATCGACAGTTACAACCCAAACGGTCGGTCTTTCTGGTTACAGAGAAAGACCTTCCTCAATCCTATTGAGACCGAGGATTCGAACAATCCTTGTGGACAGGTTGACCGTCACAGGTCGCACAACCCGCATACCGATTAGGCAAACTAGGCCGAGCTTAATGGCCTACACCTCGAGTTGATCAATTTTAGCCGCAAGGATGAAGTCGTTTTCGCTCAATCCACCGATGGCATGAGTCCAAATCTCGATCGATACGTTTTTGTAACCGACAAGGTGCAGGTCCGGATGATGAGCCTCTGCCTCAGCAATCTCACCGACCCGTTCAAAAAACGCTAGTCCTGAAACAAAATCTTTCACCTCCCAATCCTTGCAGATCCGCTGGTTCTGATGTGTCAAATACCAACCCGGGAGTTTTTCTAATTGCTCCGTCACAAAGGGCAGAGGACAGGGGTCAACCCCCCCTTCGCAAGGGACACACTTCCGTACAGTGAGTTGCTCGGAATTTTGAATTTCCATTGATTTGCCTTCCCGTGAAAATGAGCTTAATTGATTACGCGCTGCTGTCGATTTGAACCGTGGCTATCTGTGTAAAAATCACTATCAGTTTAAAAAAGAAAGAAAAAGTAGCACCGGTCGAGTTAGCCGGCAGGAGCCAACTCCAACAAATCAGCATGCTCTGCGAGCGCGTCAATTACAAATTGAATATGGTCATTTAATTCGATATCAATCGCTTCAGCACCCGACGTGATATCTTCTCGAATGACTTTCTCAGCAAAGCTCTTCTGCTTCATTTTCTTGCGAACACTCTTTGCCTTCATCCCCTCAATCCCGGTTGGCCGTACCAGAGCGACTGCCGTGATGAACCCGGAGAGTTCATCACAGGCAAAAAGCGTCTTGTCGAGAATTGACAAACGTGGGCAATCTGGAATGCCATCGACATGTGATTTGATCGCATAAATCACGTCTTGGGGATATTCCAATTCAGTGAGAATCGCGGCGCCCTGCAAGGGATGATCCGGAACCGTTGGCCAACGTTCATAATCAAAATCGTGCAACAAACCCACGATTCCCCATTTCTCGACCTCTTCGCTCAACCCTAATTTTATCGCATAGGCTCGCATTGCGATTTCTACACTCAACATGTGCCGTCGCAAACCTTCCTGCTGCGTATATTCACACATTAACTCATAGGCAGCGGAGCGGTTGGGTTGCCAAGTCAATTAAAGGCCACCTTTCTTGTCTTCATCTTTGTCTTCATCTTTGTCTTCATCTTTGTCTTCATCTTTGTCTT
>JAALLA010000114.1:0-1926 GCA_011087765.1 Pirellulaceae bacterium | reverse complement strand
TTGTCTTCATCTTTGTCTTCATCTTTGTCTTCATCTTTGTCTTCATCTTTGTCTTTTGAATCCGACTTCGCTTTGTCCTTTTCTTTTTCTTTCTCGACGTTTTGCAGTTCCCGCCAAGGCTTTTTCTGTTTGTAACTTTCGAATTCTTTTCCTAAACTCTCCCGCTGAGCGTCGGTCCTCGTTTTGTCGACCGCTTCTTCGCCCGCGACTTTGTTGAGTTCAATCGCATCTTTGATGTACTTGACGGCATTCTTAAAATCGCCAACCTCCGCATAGCCTGAAGCGAGGGTACTGAGAATGTGAGCCTCCTTAAATTCGGTTAGCTCTGCGGCTTGCGTTGCATATTCGATCGCGAGCTTGCCATCTCTGACGTCATCATTTGGAGAGGTCGCCAGAACCCAAGCCAAATTGTTGAGGACTCCATCATCCAGGCGACTTGGCTCTTCAACATCTTCTTCAACTTCCAAACCTTGAATTTGGACACCCAACTTCAACGCCTCCTGAAAATCCTTCACGGCCTTGCCATGCTCACCTGTAGAAAGGTGGGCATCCCCGAGGCCTCGAAGCGAGGCTGCCCGTCGCTGCATTATGCCAATTTTCTCGGCGGTGCCTTTGTTTTCCCACGACCCCTGAGGATCTTTTTTCAATAGTCTCTCATAAATCTTGATCGCTTTGGAAGGTTCGTCATTGGCATTGAACAGGATCGCTATCTGCCGCAGAAACATCGAATTCTCAGGATCACTATTAAGCAACAGGGCAATGTCTGCGATCGCTTTTTCGAAATCCTGCTGCTGCGAGTAGATCATACTTCGCAATTGAAATGCTCCAAAAGTCGGCGAAATGCTAATCGCTTTATTGATATCAGCCAGAGCATCGGAATACTTTTCCAACTCGGACAACGTTGAGCCTCTTAATAACAATGCCTCTATGTTTTTTGGATCGAGTTCAATTGCCCGACTCGTATCCTTTACCGCTTCCTCAAGATTTTCACCAATCAAATTAATGCGGGCTCGCATCACCATGGTTGCCGGATTGTCGGGATCAATTTCGATAGCTTTATCGAGAATTTGGATCGCTTCTTTTTGCATCCCATCGTCGAACTTCTCTCCCGTCATCATCAACTGCTGTGCGACCTGATTGTAATTATCTGCATTTGGCTCATCTGATTCGAGCCATTTAGCCAAGTCCTTCAACGCCTTCTGTGGCTCTTGCTTACGAATGTAATACAGTCCCCGGACTCGAATAGCATCCATATTTTTTGGATTAATCTTGATCGCCTGATTTAAATCCGCCAACTGAGATTCATCATCTTCGGCAACCGTCGCTCGATAGAACAAGGCAGACGACAGTGCCTCTCGATCGTCCCCAGCTAACTCAACAGCTTTCTCGACCGCTACTTTTGATTGTTTTTTATCGCCCCCAGGTAATGCGTTGAGTTTCGCAATCAACAAAAATGCATCGCCCATTTTTGGTGAAAATTTGACGACCTTCTGCAATTTACTTAGCGCCTGAGAACGATAAATACGCCAACGAGGATCCTGAGCGCCGGTTGCAAATATCTTTTGCCCCAACTGTTCGGCCTGCTGAAAAAGCACAGACGAAGCAAGTTGCTGTGCCTGCGCTAGATTACCTTCGTCCAACCCTTTTTTGATTGCGGCTTCACAGAGCTTGACGACTTTATCCAAGTCACGCGAAGACGTGGCGTCAATTTTCTGCTGAAAAGCCTGCTCAAGTTCAGCACTTCCATCCGTTTCCTGAGCAGCACTTGTGCCACTTAACAGCAACACCGAAAGGGCGGGCAGGACGATCAGAACAAATAAGACGCGTGGGACAGAGATCCAAATATTAGCTCGCATTGCAGGCTCCCATAACAAATTGGGGAACATAAAAGCCCCAGGTAAAAACAGCCGAGTGACAGACCACAAA
>JAALLA010000113.1 GCA_011087765.1 Pirellulaceae bacterium | reverse complement strand
TCGAGACCACCAAGCGAAGATTCGCCTGCACGATCCGATTCTTAATTTTTACCGCATCGTCATAAAGTTGCTCGATGGTATCCATCTCAGATGACTTCGCATTCGACGGATCAAGCGTCCCCCGTAAGCGGCTCGCCTGAAACTTAAGAAAATTGTACTTCCGAAAAAGGTATTGCTCCTGCTCTCGCGTCAACAAAGCGACCTCGTAAAGCGAAGCCAAATAGCGAGGCAATCCAGCTGGCGGCTTCGTCCTCCGCGTCTTTGTCTCGGGAACCGGCATCTCCGAATCCACAATCCGCTTTTCAGCCGCCCTGCGATGGAATTCCGCGTTATCCATAAAATCGAGCGGAAGTTCCATGATCAAATTCGCACGGACCTCATTAATGACCCGATAGATCGTCGTTTTTGTTCTGCCGTAACGCTTCGCAATCGACTCTGCCGACCGTCCTGCGCTAAAATCGGCGTAAACCCGCTCCTTCATCTCAAGGTTCAGTGGACCCGACTGATCCGGGAACACTGCAATGGTCGGATTGTCGCTATCAAACTGCTTAATCGTGTAGCGAATGGTCTCGACGCTGCGATCCATGTGTTTCGCAATCCGACGCGTAATATCGGCAGGACATCCACCCGCTTTCGCAAGCCGGCGAGCTCGTTCGATAATTTCATCTTTATCTGCTTTTCTGAGTTGGCTGAACCGCGCACCGCGTTTCACCTTTTGACGATTACGCTTCACAAACTGATCGACGCTGGTATGTAAAAAACCAACGCGTCGGCGACCGCCATTGAAAATAAATTTACGGCTTACCAAACCTTGCTGACGCCATCTCGAAATCGTCTTGGTCGAGACGTTGAACATCTTGCTCAAATCATCGACGGTATGTACCGGCTGGCCAAACTCCTCAGCACTGACGTTGGCAGAATCAGAAAGATCCTCGATAAAACAATGTAAATCGTGCCGAAGGTTCTCCCCTTTAATTTTTACGATTGCTGATTTTTCAGGCCGGAAACCAGTAATTCGGAAACAAACAAACTCAAAGTTATAATTTCGATCGAGTTGAATATCGCGCAGCAGCTTTTCGGCACAATCGACTTGCTCAATCTTTTTGTCCCGTGGCGCAAAACGTACCTGCTGGTCGCGTAAATCTCGAATTGAATCACATTTGTAATCGGAGTGCATGACAAGCCTTATTTCTTTTGTGCCTCTTCGCCCAAACCAAGCACGCTTCTGATTTCGCACTCAATCCAAAACTCCGAGACTCCTAACATCTACGATCATCCTGATCATGTAAACCGACCGAACCTCAGTGTTCTTACGGTTTTAGTTACGAGCCAATCCAACAAATGTTCGATGCACTCGCACTCGTTCACCCCGACGCCCATTTGGGTATCGCTTCCATCCCACATTCAACAACTCCCTGCTAACACCCCCAAATTACCGAAAGTCGCTAGCTGAAGTGGCCTCAGTTTCGCCGAAGTTTACGTCTTTTACTCTGCAAAATACGTTCCAAAGCTCTCCGCAAACTCACGAATAAACACAAATCGCCTGTTTTTCCCGTATAAAATTGAATTTCACCCTCTCAATCAGGGTTTTATAGCCGATGGCAAACATTTCGGATCGAGACGAGATTGTTCGATTTGAGACGAAAATTGGTCGATTGTTGACCAAACAGCGGTGATTTTGAACACACCCCATAATTCGCGCCTTTTAGACGACTTCTTGGAAAGAATAATGCTTAAAAACCAACGATTTCCGACTTTTTGCTGCCAACTGTCTCTTTTTGCCTTTGCGTTGGTCGTTTTTGCATCCCCCACTTTGGCCCAGGAGACCATCGATCTCAGTGTCAATTTTGAAAAAGGTTCCCAGTGTCGGGTTATATGTGACTTCATGCACAGCGGAACGGTGACCATTCCCAGCGAAGAAACGGGGGAAATCGTCCCTCTGCCGTTAAATGTCGATGCGAAATTGTCATTTTTCCAAAGAACGACCAGCGGAGAACAGACCATTCGCTTTTTCGAAAAAGCAAATGGCCGGATCAAACTTGATCGAGGAACGACCAAACCTGAGCTCAGTTCAAAAAATCAATTGATTATTGCTCGGCTCCGGGAGAAGGCTGGCGAGCAGGTTGAACTAGCGTCTATGGCCGGAGTCTTAGACCAGGCAGAACTTGAGTTGATTCAAAATCCAGCTGACCCGATGACCCTCTCTTCTGTGTTCAGCCGAAAATCAGTCAAAGAAGGCGACAGTTGGGAACCGCCAGTTGAAGCTCTCGCGAAAATGCTCCGACTGAATCGCATCGAAGAATCCAAAGTTCGAATTCTATTAAAAAAATACGATTCAAAATCAGCGCGGGTTTACATCGTCGGCACTCTCCTTGGCGACGTGAACGACGTCGTCACGGAAATGGAACTCAGTGGAATTGCAACTATCAACCGGTTAGATGAATCATTATCGAGTCTGAAGTTGACCGTACGCGAGCGTCGTGGCCCTGGCCAGATTGCCCCGGGATTTGACGGAAAGACCAAAATCGATCTTCGAATCACTGACGCCACCACCGATCAACTTTCTAATGAATCGCTTGCGAAGTACACCGGAAAGGACAAAAAAATTCGTCAACGTGTTCGCTGGCAAAGTGAATCAGGCAAGTTTTCGGTGACTTACGAACCGCGTTGGAAAATGATCGCAAACGAAAAGGATGCTGCCGTCCTCCGGTTCATCGATGGAAACGAGCTACTTGCACAGTGCAACATCGTACAACTCCCTTCGCGCCCGGCGGAGAATCCTCTGACTTTGGAAGACTACAAAACTGAGGTCGCCAAAATTATTGCCGCGGACGACAACGCTGTTCTTTTGGCAGCCACAAGCCTGCCGACGCTGGCCGGACACATGGCACTACAAGTCGTCGTTGGTGGCCAAGAAGAGGGCGTGCCGGTCAATTGGTTTTACTACCACGTGACCAACGAAGACGGCCGAAGAGTGACGCTCGTCTTTACACTAGCCGAATCTGTTTCCCGCCGCGTGGACCCGATCGCGACGCAACTCGTCAACGAATTCGAGTTTGAACCGATGGCCAAAAAAATTGCTTCAAAAAAAGCAGTTGACTCCGAAACCAAGTAAAAAGCTCTTAAAATCTAACGAAGCACGCTTTTGCCACTCCCGTTTCAACCCATGTTTTAGTCGGGTTCCAACGATAGCCACTTGAGCACCAAAACCCGTGTCGGGTAGGTTGTGGCGTTGACCTTCAGTACTCAGGATACAGTTATGCTCGACTTGTTTGATAAGATTCAGGAATCCGTCGCCTTTATTCAATCCAAGTGGCCCCAAACCCCCAAAGCCGGGATCATTCTTGGCACTGGTCTGGGATCGCTGGTAGAAAAAATCGAGGTTGCGGTCTCCATTGACTACGCCGACATCCCCAACTTCCCGCAATCCACTGCGATATCCCACAAAGGCCAACTCGTTTGCGGCACTCTCAACGGCCTTCCAGTCATTGCGATGGAGGGGCGGATTCACATGTACGAGGGCTATCCACTCAAAGAAATTACCCTGCCTGTTCGCGTCATGAAGGCTCTCGGTGCAGACCTATTGGTCTGTTCCAACGCGGTGGGAGGATTGAATCCTTACTTCTCCGAAGGAGACATCATGTTGATCGAAGATCAGATCAACCTGATGGGAGACAATCCGCTAATTGGTATCAACGACGACCGATTGGGACCTCGCTTCCCTGACATGTGTGAACCCTATTGCCATCAACTGATTGATCGCGCCCTTCGAATCGCAAGAGCCCAAGACATTGTTGCTCACCAGGGAGTGCTCGTTGCCGTTGCTGGACCAAACCTGGAAACCCGGGCTGAATATCGCTTCCTTCGGACCATTGGCGCCGATGTGGTCGGCATGTCGACCGTTCCAGAGGTCATCGTGGCAATCCACGCTGGCATGCGTGTCGTCGGTTTTTCGATCATCACTGATATGTGCCTCGCCGATGCACTCAAACCAGCGGACGTCAACGAAATTATCCGAATTGCCAACGAAGCCGAACCCAAACTAACGGAATTGGTACTCGGAGTCTTGGCTGAAGAAGTCGCCTAAAAACAACCGTCTCCACCCACCTTTATTCCCTTACGAGTATCCACCCGTTTCCTATCTTTTAAAAAGTAGCTTGCGCCGTTGGAATTCCCCACAATCATCAAGAAAGCAGCAGATCATATCTCGAGGGAATGGGGATCTAGCCCCGCTTTCGGTATTGTTTTGGGAACCGGCGCTGGACAGGTTGCCGACGAAATCGCTGTCGACCAGATTCTCCCCTACGAACAAATTCCGTTCTTCCCCAAAAGCACGGCAACCGGTCACCGGGGACAACTCGTTTGCGGTCGCCTCGCCGGAGCTAACATCATCGCCATGCAGGGGCGTTTTCATCTTTACGAGGGCTACCCGGTCGACCTCTCCACGCTCCCAATTCACGTGATGAATCAACTGGGCATAAAGACACTTTTCATCAGTAATGCTTCCGGAGGAATTAATCCCAACTACCAAAGCGGCGAGATCATGCTCATCGAAAGTCATCTCGATTTCATGTTCCGCTCGACTGCCGATCTTTCGCCACTGACACGTCAGCAGCGGCCAACGCAACTGAGCGATTTGTATGACCGGAAATTGATCCAACAGGCCATCACCTGCGCTCGCCAGCAAGATTTCGTTTTGCACCAAGGCGTTTATGCATCCATGCTTGGCCCCAACTATGAAACCAAGGCTGAGTATCGATTCTTAAAAAAAGCGGGGGCCGATGTCGTCGGAATGTCCACCGTACCCGAAGTCAACGTTGCCAGCCGGCATGGCATGCAGGTTCTCGCGATGTCAGTCGTCTCCAATGTTGCTAAGCCCGATGTACTCGAAGCGACTTCCGGACAAGAAGTCATTGATGCTGCTGCAATCGCAGCCCCCAACCTCAGGGCTCTGGTCGTCAATGCAATTGGCGGAAACGACAAAACGCCCCCTGCTCAACTCCCCTGCCCTACCTCTTAAAGATGCTAGCGGATCGATTCACCTAGGTCACTCCTGCGCGAAGTGATAGACTCAGCGACGCACGAGAGTTCCGTGCGCGATAGAAAAGGCTTTGATTCAAGGAAGAAGAAATGCTTAACGGGTGTCTGAACACAATTCTGGCGATTAGCTTGTCCATGTTTGCCAACTCGGTTCTGGCTCAAACTCAGTTACAAGAAACGACCAGTCAACCTCAAAGAGTCCAGCTTTCACCCCAACAATTGGCCGCCACCGCGCAGGCTCAGCAGCAAGCCCTAGCCAATCCAACGCGGCAACCTCCGGGATTTCCTCTCGATCCTCAGCATGAAAAATATGTCAATGACCTTCTCGATTTCTGGGAACAAAACAGCAAGCGGGTTGAAAAATACCGATGCGGTTTTGTCAGGTATGAATACGACAGTGAAGCAGTTAATTGGCGGGACCCGCGCAACAACCGTCTCGCCGCTCACAAAATCACTCAGGGGCAAATTAGATTTGCAGCCCCTGATCGAGCTCGCTACGAGACGACCAATATTCTCCTATTCTCTCGTCCGCCACAAACTCCCAATGGAGATGCTGAATACAAACAAGCTAATGATGCGATTTCACAAGAGCGTTGGATTTGCGACGGGAAAAGCGTGTTCGATTTTGACTTCAGTACCAAACGTCTCTACGAAACCAAAATCCCCCCGAATATGCAGGGAAATATTTCAGAGAGCCCGCTTCCATTTATTTTTGGTGCTGAGAAAAAAGTAATTCAGGAACGATACTGGGTGCGTTCGGCGACACCCGAAGGTGTTCAGGATGAGTATTGGCTCGAGCTTTATCCAAAACGAATCCAAGACGCCAGAACCTATTCGAAAATTGAGCTCGTGATCGCCCGAAAGGACTTTCTCCCGTCGGCAATGCATCTTTATTCCGCCAACTACGATCCAGCCCGTGGTGACGAAACCAGTAGCTACTTCCAATTTCAGGATCGTGAACTGAATAACCAATTATTCAAATTTCAAGATTTCTTCGGAGCCTTTGTTCGCCCCAGCGTTCCGCTTGGTTGGAAACGGGTCGATACTCAGGTCGAATCTACTCCCCGTCAAGCAGATTCGACAAATGGTGCATTGAATAAATAGCTAAATAGAAAATCGATCCGCCCACTCGATTGATGCACTAGCGGCGAATAACCGAGGTCGCGTAACCTGCAGCGAGACCAACGATCAGCCCAACTCCGTGCGCCCAATTGGCAACATTGCTGCCAAATCCAATTCCAGCCCGCATTTCAGGGGGCAGCATGCAGAAAAACAACCACCCCATCAAAATGATGACCGTTGATTGTGAAAGCCGGTAGCCAAAATTTGGGTCATAAGTTGATTTCATCCAAATGAAACCAAACAGGCCATAGACAACCCCCGACATACCGCCAAACGCACTTATCCAATAACCACCGGAAGTGATAAAGGGAACACTTCCCCCAACTGCATCGGGCACGGTGCCCTGGAGCAAACTAGAAAAAATTGCCGTCGCCAGAACAAGGGCTCCAAACTTTGCTGTGCCATAACGGTTCTCAATCAAAGTTCCAAACTGAAAAAACCAAATCATGTTAAAAATGAGATGGAAGATCCCGTAATGAATGAACACGTTGGTGAACAATCGCCAGATTTGACCGCGTCGTATGCTTGCAAGGCGTAAACTTAGATCATCCTGTGGATTCGAACCGTCCCAACTCTCAAGCTCCTTTTCAAGAGTAGTTTTACTTAAGCAGACGAACTGAAGCGCGCGGTAAACAGGGTCGTCGTATTTAACCCGAGCATTATCACCGCTACCTAAGCCTTCACCAAAACTGGTCAGCAAGCCGACCAGAGCACATACAATGATGATCCCCATCGTTAATGGCTTGCGTTTTGGCAGCACTCCCCCAGAGACTTTGACCATTCGCTTCTGCGCCTGCTGGCGTTTTTTTTCCTCCGCCCGCACCAGCACCTGGGCCTGTTGCACCGCCTCGGCATATTTGGAGTCACTGGGATTCAATTGAAAAGCTTTTAGATCAGCTAGAGCAGCATCACACTGGTCTTCGTCCTTGACCCAAATTTCAAACCGCGTTCCCGCCTCGAGTTCATCGACCTGAGTTTCAATCCCCTTCACGAGCAAATAAGCAGAAAAATTCTGAGCTTGTCGAGAGTCATCTAGATCGCCAATAAATCGCATAAATCCACGCCAAACATAAGTTAATTAATTGCAATGCTCACTCAATTCCAATCGCCTTCTACCGAATAGAATCCAGTGCTGTCGCCAGATAATTCTTACCTTATCCCCGCAAAAATGCTGGCATTCTCGAATCGAGGTTGCCAAAACCACCGATTTCAAGGACAGTCCTCCCGCATTATCGCTTAAAGCAGGTACCACTGTCTATCGTCTTCGAAGCACAATCGATACTTTTCAATGTCGCAACCTTCTCCACAATTTAACACCCCCAATCTCGGCAATTTCGGTGCCGATCCTTTAGGGCCCCCCGCACCTCACCACCATCCCTCGAATTCTCAAACACCATCTGCTTCCCTCCCCCAGTCACCGAATCCGAGCGAACATCAACAAACACAAGCAGCTTCGGTCGATCCGGAACTAGTCGATAAAACAAAAAATCAGATTCGAATACTCGTCGATGAGATCCAAAACCTCGCGCGAACCAACTTGACCGTGGATGAATTCATGGACGGGTTCACTCCACGCATTGCCAACGCTCTCGCTTCAGCAGGAGCAGCCATTTGGTTGGTCAATCCGGAATCCGCCAACCTCGCGCTGAAACACTACGTCAATGTTCCCCCAGTCTTAAAATTGACCGAGCAAACAGCAGCCATCGAGCACCTGCGACTGCTGAAAAAAACACTGGATACTCAGCAGGCTGTGCTCGTACCTCCCGCGTCGGGAGCCTACGGAGACCGCCCAACAGGAAATCCAACCGACCACCTCTTGATCTTACAACCACTAAAAATCGACAGAACTACTGTTGGCCTAATCGAAATATTTCAACGACCCGGCGCGGGTCTCACGACCCAGCGCGGCTATTTAAAATTTGTGTCTCAAATGGGAGACATCGCAAACGAATTCCTTAGCAATCAAAAAATTCGCTCCTATGCAATCGAACGTGCGATGTGGAACCGGCGAGAAGAATTCATCGGGATTATTCACCAAAGCCTCGATACTCAAGAGGTCGCCTACGCCATCGCAAATGAGGGGCGTCGCTTGCTTGAATGCGATCGCGTCAGCGTTGCCATTGGGCACGACCGCCAATACCAAGTCGAGGCGGTTAGCGGCCTGGATACAATCGAACGGCGAGCAACCCAAGTCAAGCAGCTATCTCAGCTCGCTTCTTTAGTCATACAAACGAATGAGCCACTTTGGTATTCCGGAACAAGCGATCACCTACCACCACAATTAAGAGAGCCATTGCACGAATATGTCGATCGATCGCACACGAAAATGCTGGCGATCCTTCCTCTTTTTCACGAACCGCTACAGCTCTCAGACCCAGCTTCATCTGGAAAAAAACCGATTCCCGTGGGAGCGCTGATCATCGAACAACTTAGCGATTCGCGGATCAACCCCGAGTTAAAAAAGAACATTGAAACAATTGCCCTCCACTGCCAGTCGGCCCTCGCCAATGCGACCCAGCATCACCAAATTTTCCTGCTTCCTGTTTGGAAAATGATCGGACAATTCGTTTCCCTATTTCGATCTGGCCGGCGCACCAAAGCACTCGCTATCTCTGGAATGGTGGCCGTCCTACTAATCTTCCTCACCTGCTTCCCTTGGACTTTCGGACTCGGCGCTAACGGCAGTTTGATTCCGGCCGAACAACACGAGGTGTTCGCGAAAATTAATGGAACGATGGAAACAATCTTTGTTTCCGACGACGGCGACACCTTGGTGCAACTAGGTCAACCGCTGGCGCAAATGAAAAATAGTGACCTGGAACTTGCGATCGATCAAATCAACGGGCAAATCGCGATTCAAGAGGCGGAAAGAACCTCCAACCTTCAACTCCAAAACCGCAATGATCTGAGCCAATTCGAATTAGTCGAAGTCAACAACAACATTACGCTGGCAACAAAGACAATCGAATACCTCCGACGCGAATTAGAAATCCGTTTAGAAGAACGGCGACTCCTGACAGTCACAAGTCCTGCAACGGGCCGCGTCGTCAACTGGAACGCCAAACAAAATTTAATGCACCGCCCCGTGACTCGCGGGCAGAATTTAATGACGATTGTTAATCCGAACACTCAATGGCTGATCGAACTGGAAATGCCAGAGCGGCGCCTCGGGCATCTTACTGAAGCAATGCGAATCAGCGAACAACCACTCAAAGTCACATTCGCCCTACTTTCCAACCCGGGTACGGAATACACCGGCGTGGTTTTGGACATCGATGAAAAACTCGACGTTCACTCAGATGAAGGAAATACCGCGCTCGTCCGCGTTCAATTCCCCAACGAAGCAATCGACCCGCAATTACTCCGCGCCGAAACACGCGTTAACGCCAAAGTCATCTGCGGTAAACGCTCAACAGGATTCGTGATTTTCCACGAGATGATCGAAACAGTACAATCGAAGATAATGTTCCTGTTTTAGTATTGCCGCGAACAAGCTCTCAGATTGGCCTCTCATGGTTTACATCCTGTTTTCGCTATTCATCATTTTGCTGATCCTTTTCTGGATCCTCAATTTAGTCGGTTTGCCCGGAAATTGGCTCATCGTCGTATTGAGTCTGCTGTGGATGTTATTCGGGCCTGAGTCTTACGAAACCACGTGGTTGACCATTGCCATCCTGATTGGACTGGCCGCCCTCGGCGAAGCCATTGAATTTGGCACTTCCGTTGTAGGCACCAAAAAAATGGGAGGTTCCAGCCGCGGTGCCACGCTTTCCGTCGTTGGCTCCGTCATCGGTGGAATTGCGGGCGCTATACTGGGACTGCCCATCCCCATTCCGCTGGTGGGTAGCCTTGTCGGCTCATTGCTGTTTGCCTCACTCGGTGCTTTCATCGGCGCTTTCATCGGCGAAAAATGGATTGGCAAATCGAACCCCGATAGTGTGAAAATAAGCACTGCCGCCTTCTTGGGCCGGCTGTTTGGCACTCTGGGAAAGTTGATAATCGGCTCGACGATGGTCGTAGTCGCTATAATCGCCAATTTCATCTAACACTTCGACTCGCTCATTTGCCGGGTAAAAGAAAGCGACCCAAACGAATGCTAGCTCGTATAAACTGAAACATCTACTGCTGGAAAGCGGGTTAAATATCTTAGCCCCTAATTCCGATTTTTAGAGAAAAGCAGTTTACTTTCGAAGCAAGACAACCGTTTTCGTGATCGGCTAATTATGTCAAGAATTTCGGCAACACATGGGTTTTTAAAATCGGTACTCACGCTCGCAGCCATCGGCTTTCTAGTACCTTCCACCCAGGCGCAAACGTCCAATCGAATTCTCCAACCGATCCAGCCGCGAGCAGGATTTAACACGGTTCCCTTCCGCGCCACGCAGCCAACGCATTCCACCTCAGGAACCATTCGCAATATCTCGACGCCTGCGATCCCTGCTGCCTACCGGGCGAAAGCATCCTCTCAAGAACTGACTCAACCAGCAGTAAATACCGCATCGACAGGGGCAAAGATTTCTGGCTCTCAAGACAACCTGTATTTAGAGAATTGCCAAATCAGCTTTATCGACGACATCATGCTACCTGCACAAGAGAGCGGAGTCATTTCGTTGCTCAGTGTAAAAGAAGGCGACTCCATTAAAGCCGGGACTGTGGTTGGCAAAATTGATGACGAACTTTTTCAACAAATTCTCCAACAAGCCAAACTAAGATATGAACTCGCCGCGGACGCTGCGGAAGATTCTCTCGCGATTGAGGCTGCCGAAAAGAAATACAACGTTGCAGCAATTGAAGCTCGCAAAACTTCTGATTTAGCCGACAAAGGATCCAAGTCGGAATCCGACCGACTGATGGCGATCTACACAATGGAAATTGCCGCGCTCGAACGGGACAAAGCCGTCCGCGAGCAGAAGAAGGCTGGACTGGAAAAACAACTCGAAGAATCAAAATTCCTTGAAGCCAAAAAGCATGTCGAAGGCCACATCTTGCAATCCGAATTCGACGCTTCGGTCATTAAGATAATGAAAAAGCCGCAGGAGTACGTCCAGAAAGGGGAAGCGGTCATGCGGATCGCACGAATGGACCGTCTCTGGGTGCAAGGAGCTATCGAAATCAATGACCTCAATCCAGAAGAAGTCAGGGGGAAACGCGTGACCGTCACCGTGCAACGCGCTCACAATGAAACAGCGACATTCGATGGCGTCATCACCAACGTAGGCCTCGAACGACAGGGCTTAACGCGATACATGGTGAAAGCAGAAGTCCAAAATCGCCCCATCAATGGACATTGGGAATTGCAACCGCTCAGCGGAGCAAACATGCGAATCCATCTCGACAACTCAGACAAATCAGCCGACTCGCCTGGGTACTCAACTGAAATCGACGCGTGGCTATCTACTTCGAGGTAATCCACAAAAAGGGTTTCGCGTTTTCATCCATTCGGATTTCACACGAAAGACGTGGTTTGGATTGCTTCAACGCGTTGGAGACTGCAACCAAAAGAGCAACTTTTTCGTCGACGAGTGTTACCTTGGTGGTTGCTAAATCGATGTCTTTTCTGGCCAGCGTGTTGTAGTCAATTAAGAAATTGACTCCTGATTTTTTCTCAATCGCATTGAGCACAGCCGAAAGTGGGAAATTGCGAATTTCCAATGGTATCTTCTCGAATAAAGTCGGCGCCACTGCCACGGGCACTCGCTCAAGTGGCCAACCGATGGGCCAGTTTTCCTTGCCTTGACGCGTATCTCTTAATTGCACCTCCAGTTGCTTACCCTGCTCCCGTTTGGGCTCGATGACCAAACCAAGCGGGCGGACCACTGCCGCGAGTGCCGTCCCCGTCGAAAGCCCTTTGAGTTCATCTGAAACCAACTCATTTCCATTCACCGCTGCTCTCGCTGAAGAATCCAACACGAACGGAACCCCAATTTTCTTGATCAGTTCAGCCGTCACATCCCCTGCCTTCCGCCCCTTGGTTTCAAATTCAACCGTTTGCGAGAACCGTCCGTGAAGCGTCACCAATTGTTCTGAAGTTAAACCAAACGCTTTCTTTTCGGCCATCGCAACCTGGGCTCCGTCGTCTCGAAGCCGCGTCAACAACTCACGGATCCCGGCTTTATCACGAATCGAAAAACTACCTCCGGGCAATTTCAGGCGGTTGCCGGCAATCACTCCCGAAACCTTGATGACGGTCGCGTTGGTCATATCCGTTTCTTCAATTCCGACCCGCCCATCTCTTAAGGTTCTCGAAACGACTCGATCCGCCCCCACTCCTTGAAGCATCTCCAACCACTGTTGCTGTGCTCCTACCCGTGCCCTCGCGTCCGCTGAAATCTCCAAATAAATAACCCGCCGCGGGCTGGATTGCCCCCGAACCTCTGTTGCCAGAATGGACATCAAAGTAATCAGCAAAATTCCAACAACTCGAGATCGGTCAAGCACGATTAACTCTCTCCACAGTAAGATGAATATTACAGCAGCAAAGTAGATACAAAAAAGCTATTTCGAAGAATAGAAATTCTATTGGAATTAAGCGACGGCAATCCAACGTCGATCACACGAATTTCCCAGTCGATCCAAATTAAATAATGCCACCGCTAAAATGAAATTATTACGGCGGTCGAGATAATGGCAAGCAATGAAGTTTGACTCAGTCAGAAACGCCATAACGACCAATGCAGTATATCGCGTTGATCAAATCCTTCACCCCGATCTTTTTACCTTCATCGTAGCCCCGACTGTCATAGGAGATCGGAACCTCGGTAAATCGATAGCCGCGTCTTGCCAGTTTCGCTGTAATCTCGGGCTCAATTCCAAATCGATCTTGCTCAATACGAATCGCTTGAATCACCTCGCGATTAAATGCTTTATAGCAAGTCTCCATGTCTGTCAGCTTTAATCCGCTGAAGAGATTAGAAGCCCCAGTTAGAATTGCATTTCCAGTCCGATGAACCCAAGACTCATCTTGCTGCTCGTCGCCAATAAACCGAGAGCCGTAAACCACGTCCGCTTCTTTCCGTAGTAGAGGTTGGATTAGACGAGGAATATCCCGAGGATCGTATTCCAGATCAGCGTCCTGGACGACCACTAAATCGCCCTTCACATGCATAAAGCCCGTGCGAAGTGCTGCACCTTTGCCCTGATTCTTGTCTTGTAAAATAATATTTACATTGGGCATGCCTACCAGTTTCTGGAGAACCTCACGCGTGCCGTCGGTACTAAAGTCATCAATGATGACCAACTCTAAATTTAATGGCAACGCAGCCACCCGGGTTAAGATTCTCCCAATGGTGTTAATTTCATTGAATACCGGAATTACCACGGAGAGCAAATAGTCGGTACGCGGGCTGGCGTTTTCACCGGGGTCGGCAGCCTGGTAGGAATCCAGTTCCTCTTTCACCAATTTAGCGCAACCGTCAATCCGACTTAAGACCTGATCAAGATACTCAGATTTAGCACTTCCAACCCTCGAGCGACCGGAATTAAAACCTGACTTAGAAACCGCATTGGTGGACGTAAAATTCGCGGAATAGGAAGATGACGACATCGAATTTGAGTTGGCTTGATTCACGGCTGCCTCGGAACAAAATTCAAAACTTCTCCTAAAGAAGATTCGGCTCGATGACTTGGAATCCTGATCAAGAAATCATTCTTGCCAATTATTCACGTGAAAGGGTTTTATGATCGACTAACTCGCAATTCAATTCACGCTCGCGTATCCCCTCACGTGACAAAAATTCCAATTACAACGATTAAACGGAGTTGTCTTAGCAGCACTTCCAGCGGGACATAAAAAAAACCCGCCGCAAATTTGCAACGGGTTTTACAATTAATATCAGGCTAAGTTACGGGTGAGTCGTTCCCCGG
>JAALLA010000112.1 GCA_011087765.1 Pirellulaceae bacterium | reverse complement strand
CAGTTCTTGGATACGGGAATCTTGGGACGAGGGTCTTGGCTTTAAGAAGTGTTCGCGAGGGTACGGATTGCCCGAGATCAACCTCGCTGAAACCACTGTGATTGTGGCAAGAGACCAACGGAGTGGCAGTGAAGGACGAGCCATTGAGAAGTGTGGCTCAAAGGAGTTGGTGGTCGGGGTGTGGCTTTCGAGGGATAGGCTTGAACCGGTCTTAAGAACTCAATCTTTGATGCGAATCGCAGTCCTAGGGAGTGGCTGCTTGAGGATTCGCAGATTTCAAGTTCACGATGAACGCCGAGTCGGTCATTCTGAATAATTCGGATAATCGTTAGTTTTTGAATTGATGATTTGCCTGAGAAAGCGCTTTTATGTAATGGGATTAAGCTCAATACCATTGCCAGCTTCGCTGTTCGTTACGACCCGACTTTGATTGTAAATATTACAACTTAACTTCGTGCATTTTGTCTATTCAAAATATAAATCTATCCTACCTTTGATCGAGCTTCGTGCTGCCAAGCAGTTGCGAAGTGAGGAAACTCAACTATTTAATTGTCGTTTTAGTCGACGCCATTGGAGTGAATTTACTATGTCACGCTTAAAATCAACTGTGATCGCATTTTCCATTGCGGCAACACTATTGGCAATTCTGCCAAGTGAAGCGAACGCCGACGGTCCGCTTCGACGCTGGCTAAGAGGTTTTCGGACTCCCAAGGACACAGCCTGTGCTCCTGCGAATCCATACAATCTTCAACCGGGCCAGTGCATGAAGACGTGTCAACAGACCTGCACCCGAACGGTCGTTAACTACGTTCCCTGTACTGCTTATCGAACGGTTTCAAAGCAGGTGCCCGTCACGACCTATCGCCCTGAAACGACAACAGATCCATCGACTGGATGTACCACGACTTGCATGAAGCCATGTACTTCGTATACCACTCAGGTTCAACGAGTTCCTTACACAACCTATCGTCCCGTTTATCGTCAGGAAACTTATAAGGTTCCTGTGACAACGATTACGAACAATTGTGCAACAGGCGGATGCAACACTTGCGGTACCGTCATGGGAGCCGGGGGATGTGACACTTGTGCGGTAGGACAAGGCATGGCGACGCCTCAGCCTTATCAGACGCAGGCTCCTTATTATGAACCTGGAACGACAACTTCACCGACTCCTGCGGACATGAGTCCGGGACTTGATGGTAAAAGCAGTCAAGTGCCAATGCCGCAAATCAGATCGGATTTTAGCTCTGAGTATCAAACTTATTATCGACCTGGCACGATTTCTGTTTCGAAAGCTGGTAACGCTCCACCGACGCAGCAGCGTTGGGGGTATTCACCGGTTCGACTTGCCAGTTATCAGCCAGCGGTACAACCGCAGGCAACTAGCCAAACGCGTCCTTACCCACAGCCAATCCAGCGAACCGGTTGGGTTGAAGTTAAGTAAGCTTAGTTTCGTCTGAACGGTGGCCTTACAACGGGCTAGAGCCTCTGACGATTCGAAGGTCAATTGAAAAAAGGCGAGCACCAAAAGTGCTCGCCTTTTTTTATTTGGTAAAAGCACAGTCCGATTTAGTGTCGATAAGAACCGTGTATTGCTGTCTCCCAAGGACGTTACTTGATGAACTCAGCTTCGATCTGTTCGAGGGTCTTACCTTTGGTCTCCGGGAGTGACTTTAAAAGTATGAAGAATCCAACTGAGGCGATCACGCCAAAAATTAAGAAACTGCCTGCGTTTCCGAGGTTGGTTAACTCCCAGGGGAATATTTGGGTGACCAGCCATGCAGTAAATGAATTAACGAATCCGATGCAGCCAATCGCAAGTCCCCGAATTCGATTGGGGTAAAGTTCCGATAACATTACCCACATGACTGGGCCAAGGGAGAATGCAAAGCAAGCAATGAAGCCGAGTACGCCTAGTAAGACGAGCATGGCATTCATCTCAATCGCGGCCTCGAGGATGGCTCCTTCGCTCTTTTGGAATTTCTTGGCACCCAGAGCCTGAGTCATCTGCGATTTGAATTCAACATCCGAGTTAAAGATCTTGCCGGCAATGGGTAGTAAATCCCCCGATTCAATACTCTCGTTGTCCTTTTCTAAAACGGTGATGTCTTCATTGGTCAATTGATAGGTGGCACCGTAAAAACCATAGGAACAGGTCAGCATGCTGATTGCAATTCCTGCGATCCCAGCGAGCAACAAAGGTCTTCTTCCAAACCGGTCAATCGTAGCCATCGCAACCAACGTGAAAACGACGGACGTAAAGCTAAGTAGCACGCCTGAGAAAAAGGCGGCGCTCACGCCAATTCCGGTCTGTTTGAAAATCGTGGTGGCGTAAAAGTAAACCGCATTAATTCCGGTCGCCTGTTGGAGAATACCGATGATCAGCCCGATGCCGAGGATGTATCGAAGGGAAGGGTGAAGCAATTGCGAAAATGATTCGCCAAGCGAATTATTTTGAAGGCTTTTCTCTTTGTTAAGGCTTGCTTGTATTGCTTGAATTTCTTCTTCAGCAATTTTCTCGCCGTGTAGTTTCACCAACACGGCTTTGCCTTCCTCAAACCGTCCTTTTGCGAAAAGCCAACGAGGACTTTTGGGAACAGCGAAAAGAAAAAAGAAATAGAAGAGTGCAGGTATAAGTTCGACTCCAAGCATCCACCGCCAGACATTTTCCTCGCTAAGAAAACTTGCTCCTTCTTCGAACCATTGGTTAAAAAGCAAATTACTTAAGAAGGCGGCAAAAAAACCGAGCACAATATTGAGCTGTTGAATGGAAACGAGTCTTCCTCGATGAGCTGCGCTTGATATTTCAGCGATGTAGGTTGGGGCGAGAATCAGAGCTGCGCCAAATGCAAAGCCGCCAACCATTCTGGCGAAGCATAACGAGGCATAGGACCATGCAATTGCGGATAAAAGGGCTGAAACTGCGTAGAGAAAGGCGACGAGAATTAGAATCGGCTTTCTACCCACTGCATCGCTTAATTTGCCGGAGATCAGCATTGCAAACATCGCAACAAATGTCGGGCAGCTGACGGCCCAGCCATTTTGAGTGTCGTTAAGAGTGAAGAAAGAGCCGGCATATTCCATTACCCCCGAAATGATCCCGGCATCGAATCCAAATAGAAATCCACCAAGCGAAAGAATGGCAGCGAGGCCAATGATGTTCTTTGAGCTGTTCATGTTTTGTCTCGAAACGTTCTCGTTCTGAATCTATGACTGGAAAGGAGTTGCGATCAGGCAAATTCTAACCTTGGAACCGGTTTCAAGAGTTTGATGGATGGGAACCGCATCGTACAGCGGGCGAAGCTAAAAATGCGTTGAAAGAGGTAAGAAATCCGATGGGATGTTGAACTTGTCGGCAAGATTAAAACGCGTTTCTAGAACAAAGCCGGATTGATCGAAGCGATTGAGAAGTTTGTAGGGGGAGGGAATCTACAAATCCTCTAAATTCATTGGGTGTAAAATGGGCGGGAATTGGCTGATAAGCCCGCGAAAATCGGTCTTTTTTAACGATTTGTTAAGCTGCGGGATATTTTTGAGATCGTGACTTATTTTACTCTGGAGGGTTGAGTGCGACACTGATTTCCTTTGTGGCTGCTTAGTGTTGTCAATTGTTTCGTTAGATTGGTTTGTTGGTTGAGCCCTGTAAACTTGATGCTTTACGAAACGCGTTCCATTTACGAGAATTATTTGGACTAGGCCAGCAAGCGCGGAACGACGCATTGATTCGCTCAATCGCGCCGAATTTGATTAGTAGAAATAGTCAGCTTAGGCCGAACGGTTTCGAACCCTTGGTTCGAGATCGTTGAGTTTAACGAGAATCTCAACCCATTTGAATCAAATGGTCTGCAACGATTGCGGACATCGGGTTGTAAAATTTTGAGGAAGCACTGCGTGAAAGTTGTGCGCCTCCCAACGTGATAAGGCGAAAATTTATGTCGGACGTGATCAAGTCAACGACGAAGTCAATCGAGGATGCGAACGAATCTTATATTACTCAGACAGTCGATGTTGATCCTGCTGAGACGCAAGAGTGGTTGGAATCACTTGAGTACATCATGAGTACCAAGGGAGAAGACCGCGCGAAGTATCTTCTTTCGGTTTTGGAAGCGCGAGCACGAGTCGAGGGTGTTGACTTACCGATTAAGTCGAACACCGCCTATATCAATACCATCGCGAAGCACGAGCAACCTGCTTATCCAGGGAATCGGGAAATTGAGCGACGAATCAAGAGCTTCGTTCGCTGGAACGCGATGGCGATGGTGGTTCGAGCGAACAAGGCAACTGCTGCTCCCGGTTTGGGTGGCGTGGGTGGCCACATT
Source organism: Pirellulaceae bacterium (assembly GCA_011087765.1). Taxonomy (GTDB): domain Bacteria; phylum Planctomycetota; class Planctomycetia; order Pirellulales; family Pirellulaceae; genus Mariniblastus. The sequence continues at coordinate 9,795 of JAALLA010000112.1, read as the reverse complement.
TCGACCTTTGCGTCTTCGGCGACGCTTTATGAGGTTGCTCAAAATCATATTTTCCGAGGAAGAGGCGAAAGCGGCTTTGATGGCGATATGGTTTATTTCCAGGGGCACGGTTCTCCCGGAATGTATTCGCGAGCCTACATGGAAGGGCGATTGAACGAAGACCATCTCTTGAACTTCCGTCGAGAGTTACAAGATCATCCGGGGCTTTCGTCGTACCCGCATCCATGGCTAATGCCAGATTTTTGGGAGTACCCAACCGTTTCGATGGGACTGGGACCGATCATGTCGATTTACCAGGCTCGGTTTAACGAATATCTGCACGATCGAGGAATTAAGGATACTTCGAATCAGCGTGTGTGGGCGTACCTTGGCGATGGCGAATGTGATGAGCCGGAATCCCTCGGCGCGATCACTTTAGCCGGTCGCGAGAAATTGGATAATCTCAAATTTGTCATCAACTGCAACTTGCAACGTCTGGACGGTCCGGTTCGTGGAAACGGAAAGATCATTCAGGAGCTTGAAGCGTTATTCCGCGGTGCCGGTTGGAACGTAATCAAAGTTGTCTGGGGAGATGATTGGGATCCACTCTTGGAAGCTGACGAACTTGGGCTATTGGTAAAACGCATGGGCGAAGTTGTCGACGGTCAGTATCAAAAATACGTCGGTATGCCGGGTGAATATACCCGTGAACATTTCTTCGGGAAGCATCCTGAGCTGATTGAAATGGTCAAAAATTACTCGGACGAGAAACTGCTTCGCATGCGTCGCGGTGGTCATGATCCCGAGAAAGTTTATGCCGCCTACAAAGCTGCCGAAGATCACAAAGGTCAGCCGACGGTTATTCTCGCCAAGACAATCAAGGGCTACGGTCTCGGTGAAGCGGGTGAGGGCCGAAACATTGCTCACAACCAAAAGAAGATGAATGAAGCCGAGTTGTTGGAATTCCGTACGCGATTTGGAATTCCGATTTCGGATGAAGATGTTGGAAAGGCGCCTTTCTACAAGCCTTCGGAAGACAGCATCGAGATGAAGTACATGAGGGAGCAGCGGATTAAGCTTGGCGGTCCGGTTCCTTCTCGTCCGACAGCAGTTCCAACAATGGAAGTTCCTCGTTTCGAGGATTATCGAAAACGAATCGACGACGACAGTGAAAAGAAAGAGATGTCGACGACGATGGGTGCGGTTCGTCTGCTCTCGAGTTTGGTGCGTGACAAAAAGATTGGTAAGAACATCGTGCCAATCGTTCCCGATGAATCCAGAACCTTTGGAATGGAAGGTATGTTCCGTCAGGTGGGGATTTATGCTCACGCCGGTCAGTTGTATGAACCGGTCGACCGAACCGAAACTGCTTATTACAAAGAGGCCAAAGACGGTCAGTTGCTGGAAGAAGGGATTTCAGAGGCTGGTTCGATGGCGTCGTTCAATGCGGCGGGAACAGCGTACAGTGCTCACGGCATTAACATGATTCCGTTTTATATTTACTATTCGATGTTTGGTTTTCAGCGGATCGGTGATCTTATTTGGGCGGCTGCAGATATGCGTGCCAAAGGATTCCTGCTGGGCGGAACCGCTGGTCGTACGTCGCTAAACGGCGAAGGTTTGCAGCATCAGGACGGTCACAGTTTGCTCAACGCAATTGCCTTCCCGACCGTCCGTGCATATGACCCGGCATTTCATTACGAAACGGCTGTAATTATTTTCGATGGTCTCAAAAAACTCTACGAAGACGGCGAGACTGCGATCTACTACCTCATGGTAGGCAACGACAATTACATCATGCCGAAGATGCCTGAGGGTTGCAAAGAGGGGATCATTAAGGGGATTTACAAGTTCCGAACCAAAGAGAGCGAGCAAGGGAAGCACCGAGTTCAACTCTTCGGAAGTGGCGCGATCATGAATTGCGTTCTGAAGGCTCAGGAAATCCTCGCCGATCAGTACGGAGTCTCTAGTGATGTCTGGAGTGTTACGAGTTACAACGAGCTGCGTCGTGACGCTCAAGAGTGTAAGCGATGGAACATGTTCCATCCGACGATGGAGCCTCGCAAGAGTTACCTCGAAACCGTATTGGAGGGATCAGAGGGGCCATTCATTGCGTCAAGTGATTACGTGCAGGCCCACAGTGAGCAAGTCGCACAATTCCTGCCCGACGACTTCCTGGCGCTGGGGACTGACGGAATGGGGCGGAGTGAGACTCGACCAGCTCTGAGGCGGCACTTTGAAGTGGACGCTGAGTGCGTGACGGTTGCCGCACTCTACCAATTGTGCCAACAAGGGAAAGTCGATGCGGCAACGGTAGAAAAAGCGATCAAAGATCTGGGTGTGGATCCCGACAAGATTAGTCCGCTGTACGCGTAGTTGTCTTGCAGTTTCCCTCCAATATTTATTAATAAAACACAAGTTGAAAATAGGCTTTTTATTTCCTATGGCTGTTGAATTTAAATTACCCAAAATCGCCGAGGGTGTTGAGTCTGGCGACGTGCTCGAAATTCTTGTTTCCGTTGGAGACACATTGGAACTTGAGCAGGAAGTGATGGAGTTAGAGACCGACAAGGCGACGGTCTTTGTTCCCTCAGATGTCGAAGGCGTGGTTACCGGAATAAACTGTGACGTCGGCGATACTATCGCTGTTGGTCAGGTGATTCTTTCGGTAGAACCTGCGACTGCCTCCGCTCCCGAAGCGCCTGTTGAAAGTGCGCCGGTTGCCGCTGCTGAACCCGTTGTTGAAAAACCAGTTGAGCCTGCTCAGGAACCTGTTGCCCCCGTGGCACCGGTTGAACCTGTCGCTCCGGTTGCCCCGGTTTCCCCTGTCGTTGCCAAGCCAGAATCTGCTCCGGTAGAGACGGCTCCAGGCAAAAAGGTGATCGTCGCTGCGGGTCCCGCAATTCGTCGATTCGCCCGGGAAGTTGGCGTTGATTTGCAAACGATTCAAGGTTCGGGTGAGCATGGTCGCATTGTTCGCGAAGATGTTCTGAAAGTGGTTCGGGAAGGCAGTCGGCAAGGCGGAAGCCCGGCTACGGCTAGTTCGGGAAGTCAGTCGGACGGTTATGGCCCAATTCATGTTGAAAAGATGCCAAAGATTCGACAGACCATCGCCAAAAAAATGCACGAATCGTGGACGACTTGCCCACGGGTCACTAATTTTGACGATGCCGATGTAACGGCTCTGGAAGAGATTCGGCAGAACAGCAAGAAAGAATATGCCGCCGGGGGTATCAAGCTTACTTCGATGCCGTTTCTTGTCAAAGCTGTCGCGATGGCGCTGAAGTCACATCCTGTTATTAATGCCTCGATTGACCTTGAGCAGGGGCAGATTATTTACAAAGACTACGTCAACGTCGGCATTGCGATTGATACAGAGCGCGGGCTGGTCGTTCCTTCGCTTCGCGAGGCGGATAAGCTTGGGATTCCCGATGTGGCTCGGCAACTTGGCCAAATGGCTGATAACGTCCGTTCCGGCAATTTCTCGATTGATGACTTGCGTGGAGGTACCTTCACGATCAGTAATTTAGGTGCGATTGGTGGGACTTATTCGACGCCCATCATCAACACTCCCGAAACCGCTATTTTGCTGGTAGGCCGATCGAGAAAACTTCCAGTCGTTGTCGGAGACGAAGTTAAAATTCGTTTAATGATGCCGCTGAGCTTGTCTTATGACCATCGCCTGATCGATGGAGGCGCTGCAGCTAGGTTCCTCAATGAAGTCATTGGCTATCTAGAAGCGCCAAGTCGGCTGTTATTAGCACTCTAAAACTAGATGCCTGGTCATGAGTGTGATGACCGCTTTAAAAATGTAAACAAAAAAAGGGACGCGAGTTTTATCCTCGCGTCCCTTTTGTTTTGAAAGCAAAATTGAGTTGGCAGTTCGTTATCGTCGCCACTCAACTCCGTAAAGGAATCCAGCAGTCAGGTGGCTGTCATCAAAGAATCCAGTTGGAGCACCACCGGCACCGAAGATCGAATTCGGATTCAGGTTGGTTGTCTCAGTGTTAGCTCGAGCAATACCGGCCCAGCTGTAGATCGCTTGAACACCAAGTCGAATCGAGATGTCTCGGCTGATGTTGTAGGCGATTTCATACTGGCCGTCTAAGATCGGCACGAATGACTGATCCGACTGGTAGGTTTCCGAAATTCCTTGCGGTCCTGTCGATGAGTTGGTGATGTCAGTAGCGAAGTAACGCTGCTGGTTGTAGACCGTTGCGATCGAACCATCGATCGTCGTTCGCCAACGGCCTCGTCGAGCGTTGTACTTTCCACCTGCTTGGAAACCGAACCCATCGTTGGTTACATTTTGCTTAAAGCGGTTAACCGTGGCGTCGACTCCAACCGTCTGATTGGTATCTTCGATGGTGTTGTCACCAATGTGCATGTACCGAACACCCATGTAAGGCTCGAAGTATCCGCCTTCCGAGAGTGCCTGACGGAACATTCTGTTGATTTCGAATGTGGATACATTCATATCAACGATCATTGGATTTGCGACACTGGAGTCTTGTCCGGCAGTATAGTAGATGCCGTCAGATACCTGATAGGTAAAGCCCCATCCGTCGTCATTGTCTGAGAACCATCCGAAATCATAACGTGATCCCTGGATGTAAGTTGAACCGGTTTGAATCGTATCCGATTCCTCTCCGATTCGTGTCGCTTTCGAGACACTCGTGTATGCCTTATCGAGAGAGAAGTAGAAACCGGAGTTGGGTTTCTTTTCTTTCCCATCGGTGAATTCCAGCGGTGCGAAAACCTGAGCGTCATAATCAAAGACGCCCGGAGTTGCATACGGCCGGGTATTCTCCGCAGATTCCAGCTTTTTATAGCGGAATCTAGGACTCGGTTTGTTTATTTGCCCTTCTGTCACCCCAGAGGCGACAAATGAAACCAGAAGGGCACCAATTATAAGTGTATTTTTCAACGCCATTGCTTTCTTCCTGCCTATTTGCAGTTGCAGTCCACGAGAAATCCTAACATTCCACTACCGGGGAATTCCGAGGGATTCCGCTAAGGTGAGTATCGGGTGTTGGTTTGTGAGGGTTGAATAAGAAAGCAGGAATTTGACGAACATATCATTTTTTCGAGATTTGATATCAGAAAATGGGCTATCTAGAGCTTTACTATCCTAACGAAATACCCCAAAACTCCCGATTTTACACCAAGAGGCTAACTTTGAGGTATACTGGAACTAATTGAATGCAGAACTGTCAAACTCCTATGAGCTTGGCAATTATCAAAAATCGCTTGTTGAAGAACCAATTGGGCGAGTTTGGGAGAAAAGCAGAGATGAGTCGAAGAATTTCAAAACTGATAGCAGGTGCACTTTCTGGAGTAGCGCTGCTTTTAAGTCCGGTTAGCGTCGACGCTGACGTAATCAATATCAACTATAGTGCAGTCGATCCATCGGCAATTCCTGCCGTTAGGGCGGCCGAAGCGATCTGGGAAGCTCGAATTCAAGCGTATAGTACAGAATTGCCGCGAGCGATTCGGGATCAGCTTGGTTCATTGACGATTGATGCGACCGTTGAACCAATTGATGGTGCAGGCGGAATTCTCGGGCAAGCCGGGCCGACAGCCATTCTTACGCTTGGCTCAAGCCGTCGTAACTTTGCGGTTGCTCTTCGTTCTCAAATGACATTTGATCTCGATGATTTCCCATCGATGACCGCCGATGGAATTTTAGTGACGGTGATTGCCCACGAAATGGGGCACGCCCTCGGTTTTGGCCCTTTGTTTGATGGAAATGATTTGATTGGGCCGCTCAATGGTTTTGGTCAAACTGAGTATATTAACGGCGAGTACGCTTTGATGGGTTACCGCAGGGACATCAGCAACCCGGTTGCTTCCTTTGTTCCGCTGGAACAACGAGGGGGTGCTGGGACAGCGCTTGGTCACTGGGCTGACTTGCCACCTTTTTTCAATCAAGCCTTTACCGGGGCGTTTAAAAAAGAATTGATGACTGGATTTGTCGGAGATATTGATCCCGATACCGGCGCGATTGTGTTTGCGAATTCATTTGTTGCTCAGGCAACATGGGGAGCCATGGCCGACCTCGGTTTTGCCGTTGAAGGTGTTAATGGTGCATTTGCGGCAAAGAAAGGCCGTGGAACGGGGCGTTGGCCAAAAATTACCGGTCAAGGAAGTAACCCTTTTGAAAATAACGGTATCCCACCGGCAGATGGAATACGATTCAATTTGGTCAGCATCCAGGGGGTTTCCAAGCTTACTTTGGGATCTAAAGGAACCGGAGCAGAAGATGTCGAAACGACTGTGGGCGATGATCCTTACAGCCTTCGAAATCATCGCTGGGCCAAGTAACTGATCCAATTGATCGCTTAAACGCTAATCACAAGGGCTCGTTAAGACACGAGCCCTTTTTCTGCGCCGGTAGATTACCGCAGTGAGTTGTGGAAGGCTTCGCGAAGGCATTGGATGCCTGTTTGACCGGAAACACCGTCTACAATTACGTTCACCCTGACTTCACTCGTATTCATCGTTTCAATATTGATGTTTGCGTCAGAGAGTGCTCGAAACATTCCGATGGCCACGCCGGTGTGACTTCTCAGGCCAACGCCAGACACAGATAATTTAGCGATCGTTTTTTTGAAATCTACTTTGTCGCATCCAAAGTCTTCACAAACTTGATTGGCAACCGTGAGGGCATTATCAAATTGTTCTCGAGGCATGGTGAACGTGATGTCGGCGATTTGAGAGCTGGCGTAACTTTGAACAATCATATCCACGAACACTCCGGCAGCAGCAACCCGGTCAAATAGCTGAGCCGCTATTCCCGGTGCGTTAGGCACTTTCGAAAGGGTGATTCTGGATTGGGAGTCATCGAGCGAGATATCGTCGATCATCAGCGATTCCATTCCCGTGTCGCGTTGCAGACGCTCAATGACTTCGGCAGCGTTGACTTGGTTGGAAGTGTCCCGTGAGGGAAGCTGAGTCGGTTCTTTGGATTGGACTTTATCGAGAGCGAATTCGGAATGAACGGTCCTTAGTGCGTTCAATGCGTGTTCGCGTTTGACGAGTGCAGAGATCTTGATTTCACTGGTGGTAATAATTTCCATATTCACAGCAGCATTGGCTAGAGTTTGGAACATTCGATTGGCGACACCGGTTTGCTCGGCCATCCCCAGTCCAACGACGGAAACCTTGGATACATTTTCGTCTACTAAGCCAATTCGACCTCCCATTTTTTCGACGGAGGGTTGAATCGCATCAAGAGCATCACGTACTTCATTACGCGGGACCGTGAAGCTGACCGCCGTATTCCCATTTTCCGCGACATTTTGAACAATCATGTCCACGGTGATTTTTTTGTCCGCAACCGGGGCAAAAATTTGGAAAATGGTTCCGGGTACGTCTGGGACGTCGAAGACGGAGATTAAAGCTTCATCCTTGGTCAGTGCAGCACCGCTAACGGCAAGGGCCGCAGTTTCTGAATCGTCTACAATGATTGAACCGGGGACATCACTCAGACTACTGCGAACGTGAATTGGGACATTGAATTTTTTTCCAAATTCGACTGACCGGCTGTGGAGTACACCGGCACCAAGGCTTGCAAGTTCGAGCATTTCGTCATAGCAAACTTGCCGAACCAGGCATGCTTCGGGAAGAACCCGAGGGTCGGTTGTGTAGACGCCATCAACGTCGGTATAAATTTCACATTGATCAGCCCCAAGAACTGCAGAGAGTGCGACGGCAGTCGTGTCGCTTCCGCCGCGTCCAAGCGTGGTAATGTTTAGATTATCGTCGATTCCCTGAAATCCCGCCGCGATGACAATGTTGCCTTCGTCGAGCAGGTTTTTGATTCGATCGGTTGAGATCGAATGAATTCTCGCTTTGGTGTGAGAGCTGTCGGTCTTGATTCCAATTTGCGCTCCGGTGAGGCTGACCGCCTTGTAGCCAAGTGAATCAATGGCCATCGCCATCAATGCGACACTTACCTGTTCGCCAGTGGAGAGGAGCATGTCCATCTCTCTTGCGGGCGGTCGTTCATTGACTTCTTGAGCCAGGCCGATCAACGTATCGGTGTTTTTGCCCATTGCACTGACGACCATGACAACTTGGCTTCCGGTCTGGTGGGCGCGAACTGCCTTCCTCGCAGCAGCCAGGATTTTTTGACTGTCGGCAACGCTAGTGCCACCAAATTTCTGTACGACGAGAGGCATTGTGATCTGTGGGGGTGGAGTCAAAAGGTCGGTTGGAAAACCTTAGAATTTATCGCGTAGAGGGCGCAACCGAAAGCACCTTGAGGCACTAACTTACTCTGCTCTTCGAGAACATTACTTTGGAGATCAAGTTATGTCGATTAATTAGGCCTTAGGTGTTCTATTTCGTTTTGCATTGCGGCATTCAATTGCCAACTATTTTATGCGGCACCGCGATTTCAGTAACGTAGTTAGGGCGCGGCAGCGGACTTTTTTCCGTTCAGTAGCAGCGAATCAACCCACGGGAAATGTAATCACCTTGTCAGTACAACGTTGGGCAAGTTATCTTAACACCTTCGCAATTCTGAATTTAAGAAAATTACAATGAATGATATTTTTGAAGATCTCCAATGGCGAGGTTTAATTCATCAAACGACGGCGGATGAGTTGTTGCCCCAATGGTTGTCTTCCGGTTCGCGGACGGTTTACGCTGGCTTTGATCCAACCGCAGATAGTCTTCATGTTGGAAGTTTGCTACCGCTAATGATGTTGCGCCGTTTTCAAAAAGCGGGACACCGTCCAATCGCAATTGCGGGTGGGGCAACGGGAATGATCGGAGATCCAAGCGGTAAAAGCGCCGAGCGAAATCTCCAGACGCCCGAGCAACTGGAGGCCAACCTGGCTGGGATTGAATCCCAGATGAGGCATGTGCTTGATTTTGAATGCGGGGATGAGTCGGCGGTATTGGTAAACAACAATGACTGGATGAGCCAGTTCAGCTACATCGAGTTTCTGCGAGATGTCGGGAAGAACTTTCCTGTCAATGTGATGCTGGGCAAAGAATCGGTGAAAAGCCGACTTTCAAGTGAGGCGGGGCTAAGTTACACCGAATTTAGTTATATGCTGCTGCAGGCATACGATTTCGTGCACCTGCATCGGGAGCACGGCTGTGAATTGCAGATTGGAGGAAGTGATCAATGGGGAAATGTTACCGCGGGGATTGATCTTGGGCGCCGCATGCTAGGCGCTCAACTGTACGGGATGACTTGCCCTCTGCTCACAAAAACAGATGGCTCAAAAATGGGGAAAACTGAGTCGGGTGCGATTTGGTTGTCAGCGAAAAGAACTAGCCCATACAAATTCTATCAATATTGGCTCAACGTGGCGGATGAAGATACCGGAACGTGCCTCCGTTTTTTGACCGAGCTCGAGCGTTCGGAGATTGAAGCGTTGGACGAATCGCGGGTTTCAGCTCCTCAACAAAGAGCCAGTCAAAAAAAGCTCGCCGAGGAGTTAACTCGTTTAATTCATGGTTCAGCCGGCCTAGCGGCAGCCCTTCAGGCAACAGAGATCTTTTTTGGTGCGGAAATTGAAAATCTGGATGACCGACAGCTGATCGATATCTTCGCTGACGTTCCCAGTTGCGAGCTTCCTGCAGCAGAATTGTCCGGCGAAGGCCTTGGGTTAATGGATGCGTTGGTCAAATCAGGTTTAATGAAATCCAACGGCGAAGCGCGTCGCGCAATCAAACAGGGTGGTATTTATATTAATAACCGTCGCGTTGGTGAAATCGATCGGCGTTTGACACCTGCGGATTTGACAAGTGAAACGGTGGTTGTGCTGAGGAGCGGAAAGAAAAAGTACGCATTGCTTA
>JAALLA010000111.1:10936-14221 GCA_011087765.1 Pirellulaceae bacterium | reverse complement strand
CTGGAACTAATGGGTATTGTGTAATTCCCCAATCGTTATCAAGCATGCTGAGATCACTGTGGCAAATGCCGCAGTACTCGACGTCTACGATAACTTCATTTGTTCCAGGCGCACTAACTTCATAAGTAATTCGTTCGAGAGTTCCGCCAGGCTCAATCGCTGCTAATCCGTTCGTTGCATAATTTGTCATACTAGTTTCGATTCAATTGAGTCAACACAGTTTTTGTACAGTTTGCTTGTTATCATCACACAGCGATTCATTTTTCGAATCTACATTTTGCGACCAACCTCTTCGCGGGAATCAGATTCGGCGAGGACCTAAAGCCCTGTAAGTGGACACTGATTGGTTAAACAGAAAATTTCCTGGGGTTCCCGAGCCGGATGTTAAATTCGATTCTTGGATTGATCTCGGGTCATCATGTTTGAATCGTCGTTGAGGGTTTCTATCGATGAAGTTTTAGCCGGTGTGACGATCGCACGAATTTTGTTTTTAACTGAATTCAACTGATTGATCGCGATCACTCCGGTAATTAACAAAATCAAAATTCCCAAGCCGTTGGATAATTTTCCATTTTTGAAACGGTTCATAACTGATTGCTGATTGCAGATTACGAGGAGTAGAATCGCAAGTAAAGGAAGTAGGAGGCCGTTTGCAGCCTGTGCCAGAATAATTGTCTGTTGTGGACTTTTACCGAGCCAGATTGCAAATGCAAACCCAATCAAAACAACAGCAGTTGCGGTTGTTTTCAATCTTATGTCCGATAGCTTGCCACTCCAACCAAAACATCCGGACACTGCGAAGGCTGCAGCGACGGGCGCGGTGATCGCACTGGTGAGCCCCGCAGCAAACAGGCCTATTGAAAAAATAAGTTTTGAGTTCGTACCTAAGGCAGGTTCCAGCTGTTTGGCAATATCGAGTCCACCGCTACCGGCATTGTTTCCTGTGTTGTGAAAGGCCATCGAGGCGGTGATGAGAATTGCACAGGTTACCAAGCCGCCGAGTGCGACAGAGAGAATTGTGTCAATTCGTGAGTACTGAATGCTGGATTCAGTGTCGTCGGCTGTTTCAGGTCCGCCCCACTGTTGAGCAGCAGCACTGGCGTGGAGAAATAAGTTGTATGGAACGACTGTGGTTCCAATAATTCCAATCACAAACCATTCGCTACCGGTCGGAATGCGGGGAACGAATCCGGCTGCAATGTTGGACCAATCCGGTCGCGAGGCAACGGCTGAATAAAGAAATAGGCAACTCATTAGGCCGACGCACACGGTTAAAATCTTTTGTAACCAATCAACACGGCCGATCCAAATGATCGAAATCGTGAAGGCAGCAACCAAACTGACTACGAGGAACTGGATATTGACTGCTTGGAACATGGATTCATGGGTCACGGAACCTGCCAGTTCTGGTTTTTGCAAACTTAAACTGGGAACAACCGCTGGAACGATGGCCTCTATTCCTGCGGTGGCACCGAGAATGTTCCCTGTCTGGTAGGCCGAATTTCCAACCAAAATCGCGAGTAAAATTAACCCTAATACACCGATGCGAAAAATTGGATTGTCGATGGAATTTCTAATTACATGGCTTAGTCCGCGCCCGGTAACGACTCCCACGCGTGCCGCCATTTCTTGCAGTACGATGGTTGCTAAAACCGAAAAAGCTATCGCCCAAAGTAAGACAAAACCGAAATCACTGCCTGCACGACTCGCCGTTACGACAGTTCCCGGCCCAATAAAAGCGGCCGTAACTAAAATTGCTGGTCCAAATAGTCGGTTTTTTTTCTTCAATATGGTCCTTCTTGAGTGGTGAGATGCGGTTGCTCGGGTAACGCTTTTGGTCAGTATTATAATCTATCTCGGATGGGGTCGTTTACCGTTACGTATAGGAATTTAAAAATGGAATTTTTAAATCTGCATTAGGATTCCCGAATCAGGGCGGGGAAAGTCTGTTTTCAAATACGTCTGTTCGTGAGACCGGGGCACATGATCGGTCAGGTTTGAACAATTCAAACGCGCTATAAGTTTAGAGTCGTGCAATTCGATTTGAAAATAGGTGGTTTGGGACGCATTTTCTTGTGAACGTCGGATCTTTTTTTTCCCAGCTTCGGTGCAACCTATGAATCGTGCGTTAATCGCGTTAATATTGGGGAGTGTAATCTTTTAGACCGCGCTGAGTAAAACCGATTATGTTCAATCAACAATTTATAGTTCGTCTCTTTGCTGTCATGGTCGTCTCCTGGGGGACTGGGAATGTTTTACAGGGGCAGGAATGGGCTCGTAAAATGTTCACCGAATACGTCCATGACTTCAAGGAAGTTAATTTAGGTGAAAAGCCAGAATATCGATTTAAAATTAAAAACATCTACAAAGAAGATATTACGATTCGCTCTGTATCTTCGAGCTGTGGATGCACGATTGCGACACCGACGAAAAAAGTACTGAAAATGTACGAAGAAGGCGAGATTTTGTGCCAATTCAACAGTCCCGCAGTCGGCACTGGATTTAAACAGGCAACGGTGACAGTTAGGTTTGACAAACCCTTCGTAGGCGAATGTCAATTGACTGTCCGGGGTACTATTGTCTCCGGTGGGATAAGTTTTTCACCACCAGAAATTGAGTTTGGACAGGTGACGGAAGGAAACTTTCCAGTCAAGACGATAAAAATTAGCGCCTCTGGAAATCCGGGGCTAAGAGTACTCGATGTAAAAAGTACCTCGGGCGCTATTAAGGTTCTCAGCGTTCGCGAAACCCTACGGCGCGGGCAGTTGGTAAATTATGAAATGAAGGCTCAACTTAAAGAGTCGGTGGACGAAGGTTTTGCCAAAGGTGATTTATTTGTTGTTTTTGAAAAGAATCCCCGGATGAGAGATCGGTCAAACCGTCCTGTTCTCACTGAAAAGCAAATTAGTTTCAGTGGCAACGTTGTCTCTTCAATTCAAATTTCACCAAAACTTTTAAACCTAACTGATGTCGAAGTCGGAAAGAGTGTATCCAAAAAAATTCTATTAATAGGCTCGGCACCCTTTCAAATTACTGATGTGCGCAGTGACAGTAGCGGTTTTGATGTGTTGGCGGACAAAGAAACGAAAAAAACCCATCAATTGGAAGTTGTCTTTAAGGCGACCGATGCGATTGGCACTCAGGAATGTGAATTGACTTTTTATACAGACGGTAACAAAGCTCCCGCGGGGGCAATGAAAGTAATTGTTCAGATTGTCGAAGCCAAACCAGAAGCCAAACCAGAAGCCAAACCAGAAGCCAAACCAGAAGCCAAACCAGAAGCCA
>JAALLA010000111.1:0-10926 GCA_011087765.1 Pirellulaceae bacterium | reverse complement strand
GAAGCCAAACCAGAAGCCAAACCAGAAGCCAAACCAGAAGCCAAACCAGAAGCCAAACCAGAAACCAAACCAGAAACCAAACCAGAAACCAAACCAGAAACCAAACCAGAAGGCTCAGGTTCAGTTTAACTCTATCGGTTTCGGATTGATCAAGATTTTCTTTCGGCCTGTACAATCGCCCACCCAATGGGGTCGGTGACTTCTTTGTCAGGCCTCCTTTTTTAAACAGTTTTTACCAGGAGAAATTAAATGGCCAAGGCCACCGCACGTCACATCCTCGTCGACTCATTGGAGCAGTGTGAACAGCTAAAGGCTGAGATCGCCAACGGTACTGATTTCGCAGAAGCAGCCATGGAGCACTCGTCTTGCCCATCCGGACTGCAAGGTGGCGATTTGGGTGAGTTTGGTCCCGGGCAAATGGTTCCAGAATTTGATAAAGTTGTCTTCAGCGCTGATGTTAACCAGGTGCAAGGGCCTGTAAAAACACAGTTTGGCTATCACCTTTTGGAAGTAACCAGCCGCGAAGATTAGAGTTCTCAAATGCTCCAAAACTTAATTCAGCCGAGAGTCCCCTGAACTCTCGGCTGAGTTATTTTGGTTAAGGATGTTTCGACCGGGCAGGTGCTTCGTCGTCGAGCAGATATTTTCCTGCCATCCGCCTGTTAGCCGGGTTCGTTCTACTCGAGCATTTTTATCCAGGGCGCGAGATAATGCCCATTGTCGTGATAAGTTCGACCGGAGACGAGGTTCTTATCAACGACGCAAGGTTCGTTGACGAAAATTCCCCCCTGTGACTCGAGATCGAATCGGCATTTCTCAACCGTTGCCATCTTGCGGCCCCTGACGCAATCGGCGTAGGCAGGGATTTCGACCCCATGGCAAACACTTGCGATGGGAAGATGATTCTCAAAAAAGTACTTTGTAATGGAAACTAAATTGGGGTCGTACCGAATATATTCCGGTGCGCGACCTCCTGAGTAAAAGATCCCGGCATAATCTCGCGGATCCACATCGCCAAATGATATTTCACTTTCAATCGTGTAGCCTTCCCACTCCTTGGTAATCGTCCACCCCGGTTTGACCTCGTGCATGACCATTTGATATTTTCGTTTTTCCGGCGCCGCTACGACTGGTTGGATACCGGCTTCTTGAAGTCGATAGTACGGATACATCGTGTCCAACGTCTCTGATGCGTCGCCAATAATTATGAGTGCTTTTTTCATATGATTAACTATCAGTAAAAAAGGGGCTGGTTGGGGAATCTCTTGGTATAATTTTTTGGTTTGTGAGTTGCGTTAGCGAGAATCAAAACTACTTGTGGTGGCTTATAGTTTAATTCAGTTGTTTCCAATTCGCATCGAACAAATTAAAAGTCTCAACCTTGATTTGCCCGCGCGAATTTGGGTTTTCGGCGAGTAGGATAGCGCTTACATCGGGGTTGCGGTCGCAATAGGATTGAATGGACTCAAGTGGCATTACAAAGAATGCTGTGGCTAAGGCATCTGAGATTGCAGCGGATTTAGAAATCACTGTGGTCGATAGGTAACTGGCGGCTGGCCAACCCGTTCTGGGGTCTATGATGTGTCCATATTTTTTCCCCTGGTGGTAAAACCCTTGCCGCGCACTGCCCGATGTCCCCAATGCTTGGTTGTAAAGGTAAACTTCTGCGAAACGCTGTCCCGGCAGAGTTGGATGGGTGATTCCAACTGTCCAGCCGAGTTGAGACGCAAGTTTGGATTCGGTGTTTGGAGGCAAAGGGTTCGTCCCGGTTTCCGTCGCGTTACCACTTGCGAAGACGCTACTTTGGCCACCATGTACGATATAATTTTCAAGTCCCTGTTGACTGAATAATTCTGTCACCCTGTCGAGAGCATGGCCTTTGCCAATCCCGCCAAGATTAAGCAACAAGTTGGCGGAGTTGAACTTGATCGTCGATTCGTGACTGCAGAGACTAAATTGATCCGATCCGATCGACGGAAGGATCTCGTCTATTTGGCTTTGCGTCGGCAGATTACCTTTTCGTTTTTCAAAACCCCACAAGCGAGTTAACGGTCCCGAGGTGATATCGAACGCGCCTTGGGTGTCCAGATAAATCCTTTTTGCAAGGGAGAGCAACTCAAATAAACGATTTTCTACAACAACGTTTTGGTCGAATGCAGTTTGGTTGATCCCGCTTAATTCACTGTGGTCTCTGTAAATCGTAAGTTGATCTTCCAGTAAATCGATTAGCTGAAATGCCTCCATCGTGGCCATCCCTGCCTGCTTATATTGATGTAAATTGAAGAAGATTTCGAATTCACAAGCCATTGCATTTTTGGAGTAATATTCGAGGTAGCCCGATTGTCGATCCTGCGAGATCGCTTGTGCCTCTGCCTCCATTGAGGCGTCATCGATCGCCAGTTCTGATTCCCGTCGGATCGCATCAATCGCGCTAATGCCTCGCAAGAATTCCCGCCGACTGGAGGCAGAGGCGTTTGAATTATTCTCAGGTGGAACATTCGGATTTTGCGGATTGGGCTCAGAATCTGAATTCATGTTTCAACTTTAGTTTGCAAGCGACTGCGGTTAATGATGAAGTAGCCGCCTTTTTGAACGAATAGGCGTCGTAAAGATATTCTATACTTTATCAATAATGATATTTGTAAGTGATGTTTTACTGTTGTATTACAGGGAATTGACCTTCATACTTATTTTGTTCGAAGCTGAATGACTTTTATTCGCGGAATTAATAATATGTGTCGAGAGACGTTGATTGTCTGGTTCTTGATCGTTTCTACCTTCGCTGGAGGTACAATTGCTGCCACTCAGGTTCAAGAGCGAAAGTCTAAAAAGGTAACCCGCGTAAAGCGACCCAAGTTTTCAGAAAAAGAATGGGATGGCATTTACTTTCGAAATCTTTTTGAAGATGGACTGGTTGGGCCTCGACCTGCCCAACTTTCTCCTGGTGAAGCTGGCTCAACTACGAAGCCGGGAGGCTTCGATTCCCCCGGTGATGAACCGACAACCTCGGAGACCAGTTCAAAATGGTCTGGGCTAGTTTCAGCAACGACAATCGAAGATGAGGTCAAGGCGATCCAGAAACGTCTGGCAATGGAGGTAACCACTCCGGTCAAATTTAAGAGCGAGTATTCCAAAGCGCACCAGTCCTTTTCAATGTTGTCTATGTTGTTTGGTATCGTGCGCGAATACGATTCTGAGGTAAGGTGGAAACGATTTGCCAACGAGGCTCAAATCTCTTTCGAGCGTGCGGCGGCGAATTCTAGAGTTGGCACGATCCAAGCTTATGAAAGTTGTAAACGCCGCAAGGGAGATTTAGAGGAGATGGTGCGCGGCGGGAACTTTAATGCGTCTGAGAAAGCACCTGAAGAATTAGATTGGTCCGCGGTGGTGGACCGTAGTCCAATTATGAAGCGGCTGCAGGCATCGAGAGAATTGCTGAAGCAATTGAGTTCCAACGAAAAAGAATTTTCTGATGGTACTGAGAAGATTTTCCACGAATCAGAACTTGTGGCTGCGATGGGATATGCCTTAATGATGGAAAACATGACGGATGCGGATGACGATGGCTATCTTGAATTATCAAAGGCAATGATCGAAGCGGCCAATCAAACGAAAAATGCTTGTCTCAACCAAGATTACGATGCCGCGTCGACCGCGATCAATTTAATCGACCAGTCGTGTAATAATTGTCATGACGAATGGAAGTAGGAGTTGAAGATATGAAAGAGCTAAATGATTTGTCACCTTGGATTCACCCCAAGGCTCAAAATTGGTTTTATGCTCTTTTTAGGAAGACCAACCTCGCGATGGTCATCGATGACGAACTGCAAAAGCCCGAAGGTTCGATTTCTTTAGAACAAATGCGCATGATCCTCGCATTCGGAATACTTCTCGGTCGTGACGAAATGTGGCCGGAGAATGAGCGGGGAACGCTAAAAGCGATCCTGAGAAAAGCCCGCCAAATATGCAAGGCGCCTCCTGCCTCCAGCTCGGGTAAGCCATTAACGATGGCGGAGCATCAGTCATACAACAATACTTTAGAAGAATTCAAGCGAGAAATTGAGATCCTCAGTCGGCGGATGGGAATGTCAAATCGGCAGTCTGCGATTGAGCCTCCTTCGTCGTGGCAACCCTTTTGGGAGTGAATTATGGGAGATCAACAAGCAGGCGAAGTGGTTGCTCCATGGGAAACCGAAGATGGCCAGCGTTGGCTTGAAGCGTTGAATCCGTGGGGGCAAGCGATGCGCCTAATCCACGGAACCCTGCAATTGGAAACGAAGCAACACCCTCAGGAGATCAGGGCTGCCGCTGCATTGGTTGTCATGTTCTGTCGTGACAATCTTTGGCCAACGCGAGACGAAAATCAAATCGACCGCGTTCTTGAGTTAGCAGCCCGACAACTAACGAGCATAAAACAGCTCTATGAGATCAAGGCTCGATCGAATCCAAAAATGATGACCAACCGAAATTATAGAAATCTATTAGTTTCGATCGATCAAGAAGTTCGAATTCTCGAAGCAAGAATGTCGGATCCCAAGCCGCCTATGCCAAATGAGGCTCCTGCTAGTTGGGGAGATATTTGGGTTTGAGACCGGAGTTTTCAGCCAACCGGCATTTTCAACCCTGGACGAGGGCTATGTGTGAGCCAGCGTTGAGTGTTAGCACAGAAGCGTTAGCAGTAAACCGCACATCGTAAAATCCCCAATTATTTTTTGGGGAGATTGTAAAAGGAAATTAGGGGGTTGGCACCGGTTTGTTTTACGAAATAGATCGCGTGCATCGCCTTGGGCGGATCATCAGTGTTGCCGGCAAGAACGCGACTGAAACTGACTTGAAACCGACCGCCGGGCGATTGCGATGCAAGGCGCATTTCACTTAGTTTAAATGGCTGGATCTCAAGTTTTTTCTTTGCGATTTCAGCATTCACTGCTGCTAAGATCTTGGGGCCGCGGTCGCCAAGATTTACCACTGAAATAATCGCTTTACAACGTTTTTCAATAGCTTCACACTTTTTAATTTCTTCAAAATTCGGAAAGCTTTTTGTGGCGGCCCACAGTGAATATATTTCGACTTCGTGAACTTTCCCATCAAAATTTCCAGAGAAGATGGAGCTATAGCCGTCCGCAATCGCCGTAGCTCCGTTCTGGTTCATTCGTTTTTCAATATCCGCGGAGTCTAAACTGAAAAAGGTATTTTTTTTGAGGATGAAATCCTTAAACACCTGAAGATCCGCGGCGGTAAGTTTTGCTTCGCGATCAGGGACGCCAACGTCTCCTGTCACTAAAATATTTCCGTTATCAAAAATTAGCAGTTTATCTATCGGCTTGTTGGCTCCACGTACTCCGCCCGAGACCGCATACCGAAATATTGGCTTATCGTTTCGGGATGGATGAAACAGAAATTCGCCCGACGTGATAGGTACTTCAGCAGCAAGCTCTCTGCTGCCGTTGTTTGCGAGAGTGCCCGAAGGTACTGGAAGCAGGTAACCTAAGATGGCAACTCCGATGACACCAATTAAGCGAGTTAATTGAATTTGAGCATTTCGTTTCAACATTAAAAATCCTAGTTGTTAGTCAGCCAAACTTAACTGGCTTGGGCAGTGGCGTCGCTAAATACTTAACACCCAAAGTTATTGTCCTTAGTTTAATTGCCGTTCAATCTCGCGTTCGAGGTTTGAAATTCCAATGTTGCTCTCAATGAGCCTCCCTTTGCCGTCGAGCAAAAACACAGCTGGTTCTGTTGAGATTCCCAGTTGGTGGGCAAGAGGACTGTCCTCGACGCTTCCGGGTTCATGCAATTGAAGCCAATTTACTTCCGGATGTTGTTTTAAAAACTCCTGAAACTTCTTTGTGCCTTCAGTTGCGTTGGGGCCTTCGATGTTACAGCCGATGATAGTTACGTCATCTTTGTATTTTTTAGCCAGTCTCGCTAGTTCTTTGATGTCCGCATCGGGGAAGCACCAGGTTTCCCAAAAATGAAGTACGATGATTTCGCTGTTAGTTTCTCCAAGCTTGAATGGCTGGCCACCAGCGCGTTTGGACGTCAGGGAAAGTCCGTCTTTTCCCCGCTTTAATCTTGTGAGGGCGCCTTTGGAGCGTTTGCCGTATTTTGTGTTGGGGAATCTCTCCAAACAAGCTTCGTACCAGTCAATTGCGGTGCTTTGATCGTCAGTAGAATTTACTTCGTCATGAACGGCTAATTGAATTAACGCGTCCGCAGATTTTGCACTGGTTGGGTACTGCTTCTGAAACTTATCGAGACTTGAGATCATGTTCGAATAGGCAGCCTCACGCTGCTGGCTTGAGCCGGTTGAATTCGCGCGCCCGTATTCAGCAAAAACACTGCTCCAGACTACGTAGTCCAGACCATCTGAATTTTTTTGACTCGCAACAAATTTTTCTAAATACTTGAGGCCGTCGTCAAAGCGTCCCTGTTGGTAAGAATGAGCAACAGAATCCGCAAGGTTTTCAAGCCAGTTTTGCTTCATTTTGGGGTCGTCGGTCTTTAGGTAGAATTGCACAAAAATATCTGCCTTCTGTTTTTCGAGTTGTTGGACTCGAGCACCTTTGGCTTGGGCAAGGCTCTCATCGAGCTTGGTTAACTGGTCATAAAGCTTGGAAAGATTCTCGCCCGCTACGGTTGTCGCCGCCGTGCTGGTAGTTCCATATTGCGGCAGGGGAAAGAAAGCGCCGCCACTTGCCAGTGGCGTATTGAAGTTGACGATTTCCGGTAGATCGATCATTTTCCAAACATTGCCAACTCGAACCAAAGATCCCAGGGCGATTTGATTGCCCTTTTCCGATTCGAAAAAACAGGATGCTTGGTCGTAGATGACAAGATCGCGCCGATTACCAAAGGAGCCCCCGGCCATTAGCTGAGGTCGGCCATTTCCCGCGTCTAGAAACTTGGAATCTCGGTCGATAACTTTCTGTTGTCTTGCCATTTTGGAAAATTCTTTGATGGCGTTTTGAACGCGCGCGGCGACGTCACGATTTAATTCTGCTCCCAGTTGAAGTGCTTCGAGTTCGGTTGTTGTCAGTAAAAGTCGATTAAATCGATCGCCATCGCGCGAACGAATTGCCTCAAAACACTCGTAGGCAACTTCCTCTGCAGAAATCATTTTCCATTTGTCAATTTTTCCATCTTGATTCGGGTCGACGCCCCATCGAGTACCGGCGGGCCCAATCCATCGGTATTCGTCCGTACGTCCGTCAAAATTTGTGTCCAGATCTCGGTAGACCTCGAGTCCGTTATTAAAGTAAGCCCAATGATCGAGTTTGTTGTCGCCATTGGTATCGACGAAGCGCCTGAGAATTCGACCGCTATTATGATGTACGACAAAACCTGCTGGATTTTTTGTCTTTGCAAAGACGCATTGTTCCAGAACTTCGGCGGTAGGACGTTCGTAGTTTACATCCTGTTTCGCTTTAATGGAGAGTGCTTTTTTAAGTGGAGCATCTTGACCACGTGAATCTTGGAGATCGAAGGCACTGATCAAAGCAAACGTGCAGATGGTTCCGGCAATTACTAAACGGAACGAAATAGAAGTAAATCCAACAATCATTGACAACACCTGTCTGTCACCCGGTTAATGTAAGTCGCCTTAAATCAGTCGCTGAAATCTCCATTCCAGCCAACCGTTTTTCGAAAGCTAAGACCTGAAATTAATCCCGTTGTAGATCAATTAGGCAGTCTCATTCTTGGGTAAGACTACCTGATTTTGCCGATATGAATAAAGACTGGATTTCGCTTAAGGTTGCGTTTTAAAAAAGTCAGTTGCAGGAATGTTTGAAACTGGAGGAGTTGCAGAGAAAAAACAACTTACGATCTATTCAGTTGTTAAATCGGTGAGTGGGTTGGAACCGCAATATGAGCTGAAAAAGCCAATTTTTTGGGTGTAAAAAACCGTGTGTCTTTCTAATCTCCAATCGATATCAAGAAATTCTTCGGATCGTGGAATTTGGGGTTGGTTTTCGGAGACAATTTGACGATAAATTGAGCTTAACAGGCCGTTTGACAGTCGAAATTGAGTTCCTAGAATACTCCTTTTAGTTTTTCGCTCCGTTTTTGCGAGAAGCCAACCGCTTAAGAGCGAAGAAGTAATCTTGGCCGAATTGACAAACTGGGCTGTTTACTTAAACTTCGCGATTCTTGGCACGTTTTTGTGCCATTGGTCAAATGAGGGCGTGTAGCTCAGTTGGTTAGAGCGCGTCGCTGATAACGACGAGGTCCCAGATTCGAATTCTGGCACGCCCACTTGTTTGGCTTCATGAGGTTGAAAATACCGAGATAGATGGTTATCTTGGGAGAAATTCGGGGACGTAGCTCAATTGGGAGAGCACCGCCTTTGCAAGGCGGGGGTTAGGGGTTCGAGCCCCCTCGTCTCCACTGAATTTAGCCTTCCATTAATGGAAGGCTTTTTTTATGCGCTGAGATCGATAGTGCCGTTCAAATTCTCAGAAATACTCATTAAATTCGAATTATTTGATAGAACCCCATCAAAATTGATGTGGAAACTTTTTGCCGCTTACGTTTACTGAGGTACACTTACCTTCGAGCCTCGATCCATTTCCAACTTAAAAGATCAGTAATTTACCTGACGCTTCGATTCGGCGCGACGAAGTAAACCATTTCATGGGGCCAAGATGTCAAGACAAGCGGTTTTTGAAGCAAGCCTGAGATACTTTCTGCAACCGATCGGTGAATTTTTGGACGACCCTTCGATCACTGAGATTATGGTCAATGGTTCGCAGCAAGTATTCGTTGAGAGAAAAGGGCAGATTCAAACGACAGCTTCCGGTTTCCATAGCGAAGACGCCTTGCGTTCCGCCGTAAACAACCTGGCTCAATCCGTTGGCCGAGAAATCAATGAAGATCACCCTGTTCTCGACGCGCGCCTTCCCGATGGTTCACGAGTCCATGCAATTATTCCGCCAAGTTCACGGGTTGGAACCTGTTTGACGATTCGAAAGTTTTCCAGTGACCCTCTAACATTGGAAGACCTAATGGGGTTTGGAAGCCTAACCGAATCTGCCCGGGAGTTTTTGGAAATTTGCGTGCGTTTGCGAAAGAATGTCATCATCTCAGGTGGTAGTGGAACTGGGAAAACTTCCATGTTGGGAGCACTCTCCCGCGCCATTCCTGAGACGGAAAGAATCATTGTCATCGAGGATACTTCGGAACTCCGCCTTCACCAGAAGCATTGTCTTTACCTCGAGGCACAGCCCGCCACTAAATCGACTCAGTCGGAAATGGATATTCGTGAATTATTCCGCGCATCATTAAGAATGAGGCCGGATCGTATTATTGTTGGTGAAGTCCGGGCGGGGGAGGCACTCGATTTGATCCAATCCATGATCAGTGGACACGAGGGAAGTCTTTCAACCGTCCACGCCAGTTCCGCTGTCGATGCGATGGTCCGTTTGGAGACGTTATCGCTGATGTCAGACGTGGAAATTCCAGTCTATGTGGCTCGGGCGCAAGTCGCCTCGGCGATTGATGTCGTCGTTCAGCTGACCCGCTCAAATGAGGATGGTCGTCGGCGAATCCATGCGATCACAGAGGCGGGGCGGCTGACCTCCGATCAACAATATCAATTCAACGAGCTGTACACATTGAAGCCACTAAACGTGGGGGCCGCGAACGACTCAACCGACCGCGTTGAGATGCAATTGACTCCAACCGGGAATGTTCCGCAGTTCGGTGAGGAGCCGTATGAAAGCGGGATGGCAGATCGAATTAAAGCCTCCGCTTCGATGTGGAAGCGGCCAAACATAACAACTTAGTTGCTCAAGGAAACCAAGCAATTTTATTGACGATAAGACATTAAATGAAACTTTGTAAACGCACATTTAAGGGGAAACGAATTTGTAAGCGGAATGCCGTTGCAAGTTTGGATTTGGTACTGGTTCTTGGAATCATTTTACCTCTGGCTGCGTTCTTATTTTATTTGTTGCCTCGAATGATAAAGCTGGTTTATGAAATGACAATCACGATCATGGGATCTCCATTGATGTAATAATCGATTGGGTTCCAATCCACAGAAACAAAGCTAGTAAATTTTTGTAAAGGAAGAAGAGATGAAGCGAATGTTGGACGTAAAGCGCTTTTTGGCGCGAATCCACAACGATGAAAAGGGAGGGGTCAGCCTGGAAACAATTTTGATTATTGGCGCGATCGCTCTTCCAATTTTGATTTTCCTTATCACCGTCGCGTGGCCTCGAGTTAAGAATTTCTTCGAGCAAGGCATGACGGACCTGGAAAATGGATCCATCAACGCACAAAGTCAGTAAAAAAGCACGTAAATGATTGCGACTTATGTTTTGCTGTGTTTGACAGTTATTGCGACCATTACCGATGTGTCAAAGCAAAAGATCTATAACTGGACGACCTACAGTGGAATTGTAATCGCGCTGATTTTGTCGGGTGGACAAACTTTGTTCGGTTCGAACGTGTACTCGGAAGTGAGCCTCTGGGCTTCACTGGCGGGACTGGGAGCGTGCGGTGGAATTATGCTGATTTGCTTTTTATTATTTCAGATCGGTGGCGGTGACGTGAAATTACTTGCCATGATGGGGGCATTCTTAGGACTGGAACCGGGAATTGAAACTCTGTTATGGACCTTTGTAATTGGCGGTGCGATGGCGCTCGTGATCCTGATCTGGAAAATAGGCGTGGTCAGACTATTTAAACGCGTTGTGCAGCAACTAATGTGTCGGCTTGGCGTTGGAATCTGGGATGACTTGTCAACTGAAGAAAAACAGCAACTGAAAATTCCACTTTATCTCGCACCGGCAGCCCTGGCTGCGTTGTTGATAGTGCAATTCAAAGCTGTCGAGTTTTTGTTTTAGTCGAAGTTTTTTTTGTTTCAACGATTGAGTCGGAAATTGAAGAATACCACGGGATGCGGTAATTGGCGGTGTTGTT
>JAALLA010000110.1:3218-14253 GCA_011087765.1 Pirellulaceae bacterium | reverse complement strand
TCATCTGCACGTTCTTTACCTTGAAACAAATTCCAACACGCGTGGCTTCCGCCATGCGTGTTTTTTTATTTAACTACCACAGTTCGTCTGAAGTGATAGCACCCGAGTCCGACCTCCGCTGCTTCCGGCTTTATTATCAACAATACTCAGCACTTCTATGCCGCTCCCGGCCTTCCAACGCCCATTGGAATTGACGCCATTTGGCCAATTGAATACCGTTCGTTTATCTCACGAATGTCGTTTCGATCAGTCCATACCCACGATCGATTGATACTGTGCACTTTCCTTGATTTTGACGATCTATGATTCCCAAGTTGTTAACACGATACGTCATGTGGGAGTTCACCAAGATTTTCATGATCTCGGCTTGCTCGTTCGTCCCCTTGATCCTCCTATTAGTGGTTACCAGGGAAGCACAATCCGAGAAAATAAGTCCTTTACTCGCGGTTCAAGCGCTTCCTTTCCTGGTCCCTAAGGCGCTTTCCTACTCGCTGCCTCCCATCTGCTTGTTTACCGTCTGTGTCGTTTTCGGACGAATGTCAGCAGAGCACGAGGTTACCGCAGTTCAGGCGATGGGGGTTCATAAATCAGTCCTCTTCTTTCCCGTTATCGTTCTCGCTTTTCTGGTCAGCCTGTTGTCTATTTGGCTCAACGATATTGATGCCTCATGGGGCTTTCATGGGACCACCAAATTTGTCAACGCCTCATTTGAAGAAGTCATTCTCGATGGCCTTCGCGCAGACGGAGAGTTTAAACGGGGAAACGTTAAAATTGAGGTGGATGACATCGACGGTTCGCGTCTGATTAACCCCACGATTGTTAAACAGAACGACGAAGACCCTCAAAAGAGAATTCGCATCGAAGCCGAAGATGCCCGGCTTGTGGTAAGACCCAACGAGGGGAAAATTGAGATTGTGGCAACCGCCCCAGTGCTTGTTCACGATGGTTTTGAGCTGAGCATCCCAGGCGAGGACATTCTAGAATTCCAGATCCCCAACAATGACCAAAACAGCCCCTTCGAAAACCCAGACCACCTTTACATGAGCCAAATCCGAGCCCACAAAATCGAACAGGTGGCTCGTATTGCCGAACTCGAAAAGTCAAACGCAAATATTGCAGCTCAACAACTTCTCACGGGTGATCTGTTAGCACTTACCAATGTAGCTTGGGAAACCAGAAATCAAGAGTTAGAAGAAGCCAACCACCGGCTATCTCGACTCAATCTCGTCACTCCTCGAAGGTGGGCAAGTGGATTTGCTTGCCTTGCCTTTGCGGTCATCGGAATTCCTATTGCTTTGAGAATGAAGACCGTCAACTACACTTCTGCATTCGGCATGTGCTTCTTTCCAATTTTGGTAGTCTATTATCCGATTTTTGAAACAACTCTCAATGCCTGCAAAGAAGGAACCTTGCACCCTTACGGAGTGTGGACCAGCAATCTGCTGGCGATCGGCCTGGGAGCAATTCTGCTCTACCGGGAATCCAAAATCTCTTAGCTCCCAACGCTGGGGCCTTTCTTAAGAATCCGAAACTTTTGGCTGGATCTTGTCCTGATAATAAGCACGCCATTCATAGCACTGCTTACTCCCCGTTTCGAAATCCCGGCATACCCGCGGGCGATACTGATGGTGCTTACATTGCCGCGATTCCGGACTATACCAAATGCAGGCGCCGTCAAATGTCGACGGATCATCCCCATACTCAGGCAATTGATAATTCCGCATGTAATCTAACCACTGCTGCCGCAATTCATCTGGCAGCGCGTGCCAGTAACTTTCACCGGGGTGCCCCGCGAGCAGCTCCTCCAGTCTCCGTGGATCCTTTTTAATTTCCGCTGCCAGTTTGACATCGGCGCGAATTTCCGCTTCCGTCAGAGGTTCGCGCGGCAGTTGAAACGCAGGATACCCCATGTGCAAGCAGCAAACTCCACAGCCCTCGCATTCCGCAATTATATTTAACGCACTTGAATCAACGTTGCTTCCCTGACCCGCCATCAGCCTCTACTCCCGCAATGTATAATCACTATCTAAACAAACATCAGGTGGTCCTCATGAACTGCCTTACTCACCATCAATGCTGAGGGGACAGATTCGTGGTGAATTCTATCCCATGCCTTTCGACTCGCATATAGCTGGCTTTTAGTTCTCTCCGCTCTTTCAGCATCACCAACCAAAGCTCGCAGGCGATCGCTTGTTGGGCTTTTTGTTTGCCTAGAAAGAGCGTTCAGATGTGGGCAAAACGATACAACTGCCCGCGCTTCGACAGCTACCAAGTATCGAACGCTCCGCAAGGTGAAGTGTCCCAATGCTTCCAGTCCTTCTCGACCTACACGGCAGACTACGAGTGCTTCGAGAGCCTTCGAGCCAGTGACTACTCAGTAGAGATGTAGGGGAGTGCTTTGCGTTTGCTATTGGCTGAAAACAAAGAACACGTGGACGGCGACCTTTTCCCTTGCGCTCACAAATTCTGACGGCGAGAACGGTTGTCTTGTGGCCATCCTGGGTACGATTAAGGAAACCGAATTACAACTTCACCACTCGGTTAGCTACAGCGGTTCCGACGATTTGATCCAAAATCGCGATGGCCTTTCAACCCGAAGAGACCGTTAACGAAGAACGAGCCATGGAATTCACCCACTCGCACAATGACGAGGTCAAATGGGAAACTTTCATCTCTTGAACTCACCTTCGCTGAAAGGCGGTTAAAATAAAATACGCATGTTCGTTCCCCGGCTTTATTTGGATTAAACCCAAATGTCGGAAGTACAATCACCACCCGGGAAACGGATTTCATGGGCTCGTGCGGCTCCACCTGGTTCCTTGCCAAAATCAACCATGAAATCTTCATTCAAACTAAGGCCACCGGAATCCGTATTGCAATCCAACTGCAGCAGATAAGACCCCTCTTTGGCCATCGCTGGATAGAACTGATTGTCCCACGGGCTGTACAGCGAATTAGTGACATACAATCGTTTTCCGTCCAAACTGAGCTGCAGCATTTGTGGACCGCCACCGAGTTTCTGTCCTTTGACCGATGCCGACTTCCCAATCACACCGCCCAACCAAACCTGCCCTGTCAATTTTGGATTAGCCGGGTCACTCACATCGTATTGTCTCAAATCGCCGTGCAGCCAATTTGAAAAGTAAAGGAAGCGATCGTCGAGTGAGAGAACCAAATCTGTGATCAGACCTGGGACAGCAAATGGCCAGCCTTCGGTTTCGACAGGTTCGACACCAACCACGTTGTCCGCCTCCCACTTTCCATCTCGTTTTTGCCAATGCCAAATTGTGCTGCTCAGAGCAGCGCCGACGAACCCGTGGGTGCTGTCGGGATTATGATGAAACCGAACTTCCAATGGAATTAGACCGTTTTCACCCAGATCGATCGATTGTTCAATTTTGCGATCTTGCCAGTTCCAAAAATGGAGATGGCGGCCATATTTACCTGCCTTCACGTCGTCTAACTTAAACCCCTGTGAAACCGTGTTAGGAGCCCCCCACTCACTGGAAATCATCACGTTGTGCCTGGGTTGATACCAGTAGTCATAATTGAAATTCATACCCGTCGAATCTTTCTCCCAACGCCCAAGGATATTAAATTCCGAGTCCATCATCATAAATCCACCGGGTGCATCGCCGTTGGAATCACCCAGCATTGAAATCAATACGGTCCCGTCTGCCAAACAATGAACCGTATGCGGAGCTGACAATCCGGTCTTGGCCTTGACCACTTCCGGTTCAATGACTTTATGTAATTTTGGCTGCCGTGGATCCTTGGTATCGACGATATGAATTCGGCCAGAGGCAATTCCAGGCAGCACAATGAACCGACGCCCAGCACCTTCTTTTCCATGACAACTGCTGCAGGCATTCCATCCAAAATGATGAAGCTCGTCCCCGACGTTGGGCATCTCTAACCGACTGATGACCTTACCGTAATCGGCCGATTTGGGGTCGACGTCAATCGTGGCCAGATAATCCGGCTTTTGAATCCCAGTACCGGCATAAATCGCGGGAACATAGGCAATCGTTTCCGCAGGCGCTTTCATGGCATCCTGCACCGTGGCGTGAGTTCGATCACAACAGGCGACGTCCTGTGTTTCATTCGTTCCGCTGTGGGCTGACACCGACAGGGAAGCACCGCCTAACGTAGCCAAGGCGGAAGTTGCCGCAGTCGTTTTTAAAAATTCTCGGCGCTTCATCATTCACTCCGTTATCAATTTCCAACCGATCAATTTCCAACCGATTTCGTCCACAGTCTACCAGCTCGCCAGTTCGTTAATCCAGTCAAAAGAGTTTATTTTGAAACAATGGCCTGGCCAATCATTCCGATCAATAAACGAACATCGACCGGCTTTCGCATTACCTTCCACGTCCCCGCCTCCATCGCGCGACGGTCTCCGTCTTCACCTGCGTAGGCGGTCACCATAATCGCAGGCACCTCCGGTCGGCGTTCGTGGATTTTTTCAAGCAACTCCACACCGTCCATCCCGGGCATCTTAAAATCGAGCAAACAGAGATCCAACCGTTGTCCCTCGTCAGCCTCGTCCAGTTTTTCCAGTGCCTGTTGGCCACTTGCGGCCGTGATAATGTCGTACCCCAATTCTGACAATATATCTGAGAGATTAGCAAGAATATCGAGGTCATCGTCGACGATTAAGATGCGGTACGAGTCAGTCATAAAATTTTGGTTATGTTGCGGAAGTGATTTCAGAGTATTGCATCAAGCAATCGTTAATTCAAATATTCGATTTCGTGAAGAAATGGCGTGGAGCAATAACTTAGTGATTATCCAGTTTAAAAAAGCAAAATTCATGGGTCATTCATGCGGACTCATTTCACTCAAATTAACTCTATGCCTTCTTAACATCACCTCGATTGAGGGAAATCCTAAAGTCACTCCCCACTCCTATTTGGCTATCAACAGAGAGACTGCCTTGGTTTTTTTCAACAATCGCGCGGGTAATTGACAATCCAAGCCCCATTCCCCGAGCTTTCGTCGTAAACAACGGCTCAATAATATCTTTCAGATTTTCGCTCGCAATCCCGACACCGGAATCTTTAATCGAAAAAACAACTTGCAAAACGGACACTTTCGAACTGACAGTCAAAACTCCGCCGTCAGGCATCGCGTCGCGGGCGTTTCTGATAAGGTTCCGAAATGCAATCGCAATCTGTCGCTCGTCAACCATCACCTCCGGCATTCCCTCTTCAAACTGGAAAACGACTTCAAGGCTCTCCGGCAATCGAAGCGACGTCACAACCCTGCGCAATAAAGGCTCAATCGCCACCGGGCACAAATTTGCTTCCGGCATGATCGCAACATCAGCAAGCGCAGTAATTACATTGTCAACTGTTGAGACTTGACGATCTATTCGCTCAAGATGCTCTCGTACTTTTTCAGTTGAAGGGTTTTTAGCATTAAGTAAGAAGTAGGCAGAAGTCTTTACGGCGTTAAGCGGATTGCGAATTTCATGCGCAATTCCACCGGCAACTTTTCCCAAAGTTGAAAACTTCTCACTTCGCATCAACTCATCTTGAATTCGACTTAATTCCTCTGTTTTCAATGCAACTTGCCGTCTTAATTCATTTTGCATCTCATTTTGCTGTTGAAGTGCCCGCCGCTCAGCAAGCTTAAGATCCGTCACATCCAGAACTGTTGCCACAAATACCGAGTTGGACAGGAAAGTAGATAGCTGCAGATTGACAACCACCTCATAGGTTGTCCCGTCTTTTCTGACATGCTCCGTCTCAAACTGAAGACTCTCACATTCCCCGCTCAAGAGCGGCTTAACCAGGTCTTGGAATTCGTCCAACGAATATTTTGGCTTAATATCGACGGGAGTCATTTCCGCTAACTCAGTTGACCCATAACCAAGATTTTTCCGTGCCCCCAAGTTCACCAAAACAAAACGAAGGTCCTCCGCATCAAAAATGTAGGTCTCATTAAGTGATTCCTCAATGATTCGTCCCAGTGAGTCCTGCTGCTCTTCATAGCGTTTGAGATGGGAATGATCTCGCATAAATACCGCAAACCCAGGGGTCTCACCGGCCTGAAATTCGCTGACCGCAACATGAACGGAGAACGGGGAACCATCTTTTTTTCTAGCCGTCAATTCACTTCCAACTTCAGAGACTGCCAATGTCCGAAGCTCGTCACTGCAAGCCAATGCTGTTCCAGACTGTTCGTGAATTAACGGCGGAATCAACATGAATATATTTTCACCAACAAGCTCGGCCTTGGTGTAGCCGAACAAAACCGCTGTCGCTGGATTAACCGTTTTGACGACCCCCAATTCGTCAACCGAAAGGATTGCATCGACCGCGCTGTCATGGATCGCTTCGAGGTGTTTATAACGCACTTCAATTTCGTCGATAGGTTCCACGATTTCTTCTTTTTAATGAACTAAGGCTCCGAGGCGGTTTATGATAACAAGATTCTTTCACGATACATTGCACAAACCCGAATTTGAAAATGACCATTCAAATCGCCAGCTTTGCTGAGCCTGCCAGACGAGAACACTTAAAGAACGAAGCAACCACTCACACGTTGATTTCATTCATCAGCAAGCTAATCGATGGTCGGTCATGCGGTGTTTTACTGATGTAATGCATTCTCACCACCCCTTGGGGGTCGACTAGGACATCTCCCCCAAGCTGCCGCCAATCTTTCCCCGGTTTGCCCGGACGATGCCCACTGATAATCAGCCACAGATAACGTAATACGGATGCAAAACCGTAAATCGCCGACCAACTTCCCCGCTCAAATCCATAACGGCGGTACAGCGAACGATCACTATCCACTAGCAACGGCCAATCCGGTAACAGAGATTCGGCATAGGGACCAGTTAGCTCCGGATCGTCGAAAGTGATGACCTTGACCACGACACCCAAATCAACCAACTCAGGATATGATTGCCGCAACTGCGACAAATGAGCTCGACACGGAGGTCATCCTAAATGCCGATGAAACACCAACAACTGCCATCGGCCTAAACTATCCATTGAGTTGTGTTCTCTCCCGTTTGAGTCTGTTAGTTCAAAATCCGCCGCTTTCTGACCAACCCATGATTTCATTTCAATCCTCAATCCTGCTAAGCGACTGCGTTAAGCGACCTTCACTCATTACTGAGGTGGATCTGAATTTACAATTGCACCTCGGCAACTGCCGCCGATTTTCCCAACCGAAAATTTACCAACTTATTTTTCAGAAAACAGTCAATCGTGTAAATTCGAAAACAATCATTCATCTATAACAACGCTAAACCGGACAAAAGTGGGGATAACCGTAATCAAGAGACATCTGTTATCCTGATCACTTTAAATTCGAGTCATCCATACGTTAGAGACATCTCGGTAGATCAACTCCACCGAGATCAACTCCACCGAGATCAACTCCACCGAGATCAACTCCACCAAGGACAACATACTTGTGAACAAGGTCATCTCCCCTCTTAAAATTGCTGAAAACTTGACAGCATTCTGGTCACCCAAGATTGTCGGCGAAGTCGATGACGCCTACTTAAAGGTCGCAAAACTAAAAGGCACCCTGACTTGGCATGCTCACGATGAAGAAGACGAGATGTTTCTCGTCCTCAAAGGAGAACTTATCATCGAAATGGAAGAGGAAACGGTAACCCTGCGCGAAGGCGAATTTTTTGTCGTTCCGCGAGGCGTCCGCCACAATCCAATTGCTAATAAAGAATGCCTCGTTTTGCTTTTCGAAAAAAAAACAACCCTCCACACTGGCGGAATTGAGCACCCCAAAACAAAATCAATCGAGGAGCAATTGGAATAAAATTTAAGGTAACCTCAAACTAAGATCTGATTTTCAAGGACTGCCATCACTGAAACTCACCAAAATTCGTATGGTAAAGATCTGAGCAGACAGCTAAAACGGTTGCGGAGTTTCATACGAGACGGTCATGCTTAAAAAAATCCTTGTAAACTGCTTTCTCATAGGTTGGTTGTTAGTCCTAGCCATCGACTCCGCCCCTATTACGTGGCAAGGGCATCAGTATTTAAACGAGAAACTAGACCCCTACCTGGATGTCACTGGATTATGGATCGGAGGCTGGAAACTTTTTGCCCCTGAACCTGACAAGGTCAATTCATATATCAGTGCCGAGGTTCGGTTTGCAGACAAACGCTCTACCTTCATTCGCTCTCCCAAATGGCGCGAATTATCGGCGTTAGATCGTTTCCTGAATTTCCGAAAAGCTGAATATTTTGACTCTATCAGGCTAGATACCAACGCACCTGCCTGGCCTGCCTTATGCGAATACTGGGGCAACACAACCGACCATCCCGACGGCTTGGATATCCCGGCAAAAGAAATCATTGTTAAACGACACTGGGTGGTGATCCCTAAACCCAACCAAGAGAACTTGTTACAATTCCCCGCACCGCCCAAGTGCAACCGCGACTACATCATTTATGCGAAAGAACTAAACGTTGAATCCTCTAATTAAAACGTTTAAAAAAGCCCAAGGGGCTTGGGATTTTTTTTTCACAGAAAATCGCACCTAGGTATCTTTGCGCCGCTACGAATCGGATATGCCTTAATCCTCCTCATCAACATTCTTGCTTGGTGGCCTTTTCTTGAGATCTGGTACGGAGAAAACGGCCTCGTGCCGCTTGACGTTTCTAAGCAAATCGTCGACCCCGACACAATCACGCTCTTTGAATTCTTGCCTCAGACATCGTTCGCACTCTGGGCTTGCTATTTGATTTTAATCTTTAATACCGTCGCGCTCGCACTCGGTTTTTTGACTCGACTTCAATTATTTTCGATTTTCATCCTGTACAACTCGTTTATCCATCGAAACGTATTAATTGTTGACGGCGAGGATACCGTTTTTCGCTTGATGGCATTTTATCTTTTCTTTTCACCGGCGGGGTACTATTACTCTATCGATAATTGGATACGAAAAATCCTCGCCCGCTATTCGGCACCCGCAACCCAAATCAAGGAGTCACCACCACGGCAAGAATTTGCCATCTGGCCACTTCGTCTGATTCAAATCCAGACCGCTTCCATCGTATTTTGTTCCGTTTGCGAAAAATTTACGGGCCCTGATTGGCTCGACGGCACCGCACTCTACTATGTCTCTCGCCTCGACGACCTTTTCTACAGACTCCCGCTACCAGGCTTTCTGTTCAAGTCGATCATATTCATCAACATTTTAACCTGGGCAACTTTGTTAGTTGAGTTTATTGCACCGATTGCGGTGTGGTTTAAACGGACCCGCATCCCCACATTGATCATTCTTTTTTCGTTTCATCTCTCCCTCGAGTACACAATGAACCTCAATCTTTTTCAGTATTTGATGATCCTGGGATGGTGCTCATTCTTGCAACCGGGGGATTTTGCCTTTATCAAGAAAAAGCTCGGATTCACGACCAAGACCCCCGAATAAGTCAACTCCCTTATTGTCGACATTACGAGTCGATTGCCTGAAAGAACCCGAAATGGATTCAACTTCAAAAATAACAAAGCGACATTTCCAATTAATTACAACCACGACGATTTGTGTCGGGTTGCTACTCCTGGGTTGCAATTCGCAAAAAAACACTTCGGATAAAAAAACGACACCACCGGTGAAAACCGAAGATGTTGTCGCCACTCCCTCAAGTGAATTGAATCCTCAAGATAAAATCAGCAACTCTCCACCAGCGGAGCCGGCGATTGATTTGCAGACTTTTCTCGATGCCGCCTTAAACGGCGAAACTGACACGATTCAATCAGCTTTAAATTCCAACTTCGATGTCAATTCAATTAATGAGCAAAAACGTTCTGGCGTGATGCTGGCCGCATTTAATGGGCACACCGATATCGTAAAACTACTCGTTCGAAACGGCGCTTCCCCCAACCTTCGAGACTCAAGCGGCAGAACAGCTTTGATGTTTGCGTCCACTGGCGCCAATCAAGACACCGTAGAATTTTTGATTGTCTCCGGTGCAGAACTGAATGCGGTCGACAACAGCGAAGGATTCACAGCCTTGATGTTCGCAGCGGCAGAAGGTCAAACCGAAGTGGTCAAAACGTTGCTAAAATATAAAGCCGACACCTCATTAAAAGACGCCGACGGGGAATCAGCTTTGGGATTCGCGAGTAAAAACGGGCATGTCGAGACAGCGAAATTACTTACCGATTAAGCATCCCCTAACCCCCGGAAAGAATTAACTCGACCGGGCGATGGTCACTGGTTTTCTCATTATCAGGGAAGTCATTTTCTCTGACAATTACGCGGCTTGAGGCATTCCAGGTCTTGGCAACCCCGCTGAGAAAACTGAAATCAAGTAACGAATCAATATAGTTATCAACCCCGTCACCGTCTCGATCCGACCAGTTCGTGTCTACCAATGGTTCCGGACGAACCCATAGCCAAACGTTATCTTTCATGAACTCGTCGAACGCCTTGTTCCCTTTTTCAGTGGCAAACTCAAAATCGAGATTGTAGTCGCCAATTGCGACGATCGGAATCGACTTAGTGCGCGCCCACTCACGTAACGTACTCGCTTGTTCCTGACGAAATTGACTATTTCCCCTGGCGAGGTGATTCATCAAAAAAACTACCTCCTGAGAATTTGCCAGGTCTTTCAATTTGACGTACAGCGGCACACGATGGTGACCGTCATCAAAAATAAAACCCGAGACCTCTTTCATCTCTTCGGATTCGATCAGTGAGAATTTGTCTTTGCTAAAGGCGAGCCAAAGATGGTCGTCTTCACGGGTTTCATTCGCTCCCGAGAGCCCCCGAATATATTGGTAACGACCAGGCCATTTTTTCGACAATGCTTCTTCATAGGCCGCTGGGGTTTCGACTTCCGACAAACCAATTACGTCATAATCACCCATTTCGCTCAACTGAGCAGCAACGGTCGCTGGGTCGTTTCCACCCGACTCCACATTCCAGTGCAAAATGGAATAAGAAAAACCTTCAGTATTATTTTCCTCGTTCGTCCCGTCTGCCGGCTCCGCCGGAACCGTCGAAGTCACCCCAGGTTGCCCGTCAGTCGGTTTCGCTGACTCG
>JAALLA010000110.1:0-3118 GCA_011087765.1 Pirellulaceae bacterium | reverse complement strand
CTCACTTTTCATTTTTGGGTTATTTAGCATGCTGCGGCCAGTACTTCACTTGATAGCTTTGGTTCTTTCGTTGACATTCATTTTAGGATGTCAACCCGAGCCGCCGGAAATTAAAACCACGCCTCCCAAAGTTGCAATTGCCACGCCAACCGTCAAAGACGTCGCCGTTTACCTGACAGAAAATGCAAGCCTCGAAGCAGTCGGGCAAGCAACGGTCACCTCTCGGGTGAACGGAATTGTCGGTGACATGCTCGTCGGGCTTGATAAACCGGTGGACACGGGTACGCAACTCTTCCAAATTGATGACGCCGAATACGTTGCAAAAGTGAACGCCGCACAGGCAAATGTCCTCGCAGCAAAAGCCGCAGTCGCCGAAGCCAATGCTGCCATGACCAAAGCAGATAGCGATGTCCAAGCAAAAGAAGCGTTACAAGTTGCCGCGGATGCTGAATTTAATCGAATGCAAAAGCTAGAGGCGAGTAAAGCTATTTCACAAAGTGAATTTGATAAGGCAAAGGCCGACGCATTAACCGCGGAAGCCGAAGTAAGAGTCTCTGCCGCCAGGCAAGTCGAAGCAGACGCCCAGATTCAGCAAGCCAATGCTCAAGTTTCTAAAGCGAATGCCGATCTTGAAGATGCCAAACTCAAACTTAGCTGGACCAAAGTGATGGCACCAATTGAAGGACGTGTTGCCAAACCGCTCGCGAAGGCGGGAAACCTCGTGCAAAGTGGAACTGAGTTAGTCGAAATCATTAAAAGCGATCCAATTTGGGCCAACTTTAACGTTCGGGAAAGTTTCATTATTAAACGAGACCGCGAAGGCAAGCTAAGAGGCGAGGACGAAGTCACCGAAGTCGAATTACAGCGATCGGGAGACAACGACTTTCCGTTTAAAGGACAAATTGATTTCATCAATACGAAAATTGATGAATCCACAGGAACGCTTGCTGTTCGAGCCGTCTTCCCCAACCCAAAAGAAAACCCTCTTGGAATTTTAGTGCCTGGTTTTTTCGTTCGCGTGCGCATCAAAATTGACGATTTGAAAGATGCAGTTCTCGTCCCGGAAAAGGCAATCAATCGGGATCAGACGGGTAAATTTGTCTACACGGTCGACAGCGAAAACAAGGCCGTCCGAAAAAATGTAGAAGTGGGTACCACCGAAGATGGATTGATCGTTGTTCTCTCGGGTGTCTTGCCAACGGACAAAGTGATTACCGATGGCCTTCAACGTGTGCGACCGGGTGTGATCGTAAAAATCGAGAACTGAACACGCTGACTGAACAACTTTTTCATCTCTGTCTGATATTTATTTTCAAGGTTGTCGTAAGACTATGTCGGAATTTTTCATCAAGCGACCCATTTTTGCTTCTGTCATCTCGATCATTATCGTGATTGCCGGAATCGTTGCATTCTTTAGTTTGCCGGTTGCCAAGTTTCCACAGGTTGCCCCGCCCACAGTCCAGGTGAGCGCCGTCTATCCCGGCGCCAATGCGAAAGTGGTCGCGGAAACTGTGGCTACCGCGATTGAGCAAGAGGTTAATGGCGTCGAAAACATGCTCTACATGTCTTCGACAAGCGCCGACGATGGTTCTTATGCACTGCAAATTACATTTGCACTTGGCACCGACATGGACATGGCCAATGTGCTAGTTCAAAACCGGGTGTCGATCGCGTCTCCAAAATTACCCGAAGAAGTACGTCGTCAGGGAATCGTCACTCAAAAACAATCGACGCAAATTTTGCAGATGATCAATTTCACCTCTCCCAACGGAGATCTCGATGAATTGTTCTTAAGCAACTATGCGCTCGACATTAAAGACGAACTTAGCCGAATTAACGGCGTTGGATCGGTCAAAGTCTTTGGCGCTGGCGATTACAGTATGCGAATCTGGCTTGACCCCAACAAATTGAAATCGAGAAACATTACCACGGACGAGGTCGTCAACGCTATTCGCGAACAAAATGTTCAGGTCGCTGCGGGGCAGATTGGTTCCTCTCCAGCTCCACTTGGCACCGATTTCCAGTACTCCATCAATACCCTTGGACGCTTGAGCACCACGGCAGAATTTGCCGACATCATCATTCGTACTGAACCCGGTGGTCGGTTTGTTCGCGTGCGAGATGTTGTGATCGACGACCGACCGTACGATGGTGGCGTTCAGCAAGGCGTTGAAATCGGCGCAAAAGATTACACCCTCGCCTCAAAATTTAATGGAGCTCCCTGTGCAACGGTCGCCATCTACCAACTACCCGACGCCAACGCCCTCTCCGTCGCAACCCAAGTCCGTGAACGACTTGTGGAACTCAAGGGAAGAAATAGCTGGCCAGCTAATATGGATTATGCAATCCCCTTCGATACGACAAGATTTGTAGAAGCATCCATCGAAGAAGTATACAGCACTATTTTTGTTGCCATCATCCTCGTTGTCCTGGTGATTTTCATCTTCCTGCAAGACTGGCGTGCCACAGTTGTCCCCGTGGTTGCCATTCCGGTTTCTCTGGTCGGAACGTTTGCGATTATGTCGGGACTTGGGTTCTCATTGAACATGCTGTCCCTGTTCGGAATCGTCCTGGCGATTGGTATTGTTGTCGACGATGCGATTGTGGTCGTAGAAAGCACATCCCGATATATCGCTGAGGGAATGACGCCGAGACAAGCGGCCATTACCGCAATGAGAGAGATTACAGGACCAGTCATTGCAACTACCCTCGTCCTGTTAGCGGTTTTCGTTCCAACTGCGTTTATGTCTGGAATCACCGGACAGCTCTTCAAACAGTTTGCGTTAACCATTTCGGCAGCTGTCCTGATCAGTACCATTAACGCCCTGACTCTCAGTCCAGCACTTTGCGGGATCGTCTTGCGGGAGCCTAAAGAATCAAAATTCTTCTTCTTTCGATGGTTCAACAGCGTTTTTGATGCGACCACCAGCATGTACCGCGGCATCATTCGCTGGTCCGTGCGACTCGTGTTGATCGTCATGCTCATTTACGGTGGTCTGTTAGCACTGACCGGTTGGAGCTTTTCAAAACTCCCGACCGGGTTTGTACCGGTCGAAGACCAGGGCTACATGTTCGTTAACGTCCAACTACCCGACGCTGCCTCGAAACAACGTACTGT
>JAALLA010000109.1 GCA_011087765.1 Pirellulaceae bacterium | reverse complement strand
AGATTGTAAAGTTCGAATTTAGGTTTCTGTTTTGTGTTGTTACCAAGGCGAATTAGTTTCCAGTTGTTGTCGATGACTGCCTGGTTGCCGAGGCAGTCGAAAGGGATTGGTTTTTCCCGCGTCGTAATTTCCGTGTCGAAAAGTTTTTTAAGACTCACTCCATCATTCTTATTAAGCATCGAGGACGCGGGAAGTTTCACGACTTCTGCCAAGGTCGGGAAAATGTCCATGGAAACGGAAGGATAGGACGTCACTCGCGGCGAAATGTGGGACGGCCACTCGATGACAGCAGGCACCCTCAATCCACCTTCATAAAGACTGCCCTTAAAACCTCGCAAACCACCAACGGTTTCAGGAGTGATTCTAGGTAACCCGCCATTGTCACTTGTAAACCAAATAATAGTTTGTTCAGCGATCCCCAGTTCTCTAATTGACTTGCGGAGCGTGCCAATGCTA
This sequence comes from Pirellulaceae bacterium, assembly GCA_011087765.1. GTDB lineage: Bacteria > Planctomycetota > Planctomycetia > Pirellulales > Pirellulaceae > Mariniblastus. Next base: position 13,884 of record JAALLA010000109.1, on the reverse strand, counting down.
CGGTCCATCGCGACGAGTTCTCCGTGTTGGTCTTGTGAATTTCGGTCGAGGTGCGCAAAAGGAAGCGCGTCCTCTGGGGCCGCCATGAATGGACTGTGGGGGGTGCCAAACCAGATGACAGTAAATGATGGGCGTTTTAAAGAGGCTTGTTCGCTGATGAATTTCAGGGCTTCATCGACGATGATTTCGGAGGAGTCGCCTTCAAATTCTTCAAAATTTCCATTGCGACTGAGAATTGGATTGCGATCAAAAAAATTAGTGACTGAGAGCCAGGTGTCGAACCCGAAAACGCCGGGATGGTGACTGTCTTTGGCTGAAATAGGAACGCCGGGTCCACGTAATCCATTGAGATGCCATTTTCCAAAGTGTCCCGTGTGGTAGCCAGCATTTGACAGTGCGGTAGCTAAAGTCTTTTCTTGCAGTCTTAACGCATACCCGTGACTATCAACTCCCGTTCTTCGGTTGGTACGTCCCGTGAGGACACTCGCCCGTGTGGGGGAGCAAACTGGAGCAGCAGCATAAAAGCGTTTGAAGCGAAGCCCGTTGGCTGCCATTTCATCCAAGTGCGGCGTTTTTAAAATGGGGTGTCCATTGTATCCAGTCTGTCCCCATCCTTGATCGTCAGCCATCACCAAAACGATGTTGGGTTGGTTAGAACGGGAGGGAACATCTTGCGAATATGCGGTGCATTGACTTGTCATGAAAAAAGCCAACAATGCGAGGCAAGCGTAGTGCTTCTCAAAAATGGCTTGGCTCATTATTATTCTCTTGCTTCGACGAAGGGATGTTGTGTTTAAGTTAAATTGAGAACCGCCCGAATGACGCTCGTTTTTTTGCTTGCGTAGACAGCCTTCTGCTCATTGTAGCATTAGGATGCGTTCCGGGTTTAGCTAGCGGGATATCCAATCGAGTTTCTCAATTTTCCGAAATGGTTCTCAAATTGAGAAGTTTCTGCGCAAAGAAAGTGCCCAAAAACCGGCTGTTTTTATTTGGCTCGGGATTTGCACTGCTTTTATACCATTTATTTTTATCTTTTGATTTGCGGAGTATGACTTATGAATAGTGTACCTTTTGGCGGATGGGAAATCGATTCGGTTCTCATCGACGCAAGGACGGTGATGAACAATGACGGGATTCGATCGCTTCGAGTTTCGGATAAGGAGTGGGTCCTCCAACCGTTGGGACAAAAGTTTGATGTGATTCAAGTGACGCCTAAGAAAGTGACGCTGAATTCGAATGGGGAAATTTATTTTGCGGATTATTCGATTGACGGTACCCGTTTGGCTCTTGAGTTGACGCGGCCTGATCGGTGTGAAAAGGTGTCGATCGAAGCTCATGCGATTACAGCGGATGTATTTTCGCAGGTTCGCTAGTCGGTTGCGTGCTTCGACTAAAAATTTAGGAAAACTGGCAGTGGACAACTGCCAGTTTTTCTATGCGCTATTCACTTCAATTCGAATCGCCCAGAGATTTCCAGCGAAGTTCTGCATCGCTGGAGGGACTGAAGTGTCTCACGATTTCCGTGGGGACAACTTGGAATTTCGTGGTTGCCTGCAGCCACTCCATGAACTCGGATTGGCGACCGATGTTGTCGAATTCGAACCCCATCAGTGCCTGCCCTTCGGTCTGTCCGGTATCGGTATAGTTCATATAGCAAACGCTCGATAATGTGCTGGCGATCCGCATGAAATCACGAAGTGCACCGGGGCGATTTGCGAATTCAATTACTGCGAAAAATGGGAATGCTATTAAGTCGATATTAAACGGGATGACTCGGAACTCTGAGCCCGGCGACCCCGTAATGTCATGGTGTGGCGGGGCACTCGGATCAACCAGGAATTGATCGAGTAACTTGATCTCGTTGTGGGGGACTTCGATTCCGATCACCGGGTAGGCGTTGGTTTCTGAGACTTTTCCGTATTGGAAATCGATAATGTTCATATTCGCAAAGAAACGATCGAGCAGTTCTGCCATCGCACCGTGCTGTTCGTTAATTTCGAAGGCGTAGTAGCGCGTTTCGGGGCGTTTGACTTGGCCTCGTCTTGCAATTTTAGGCAGCATCATGAAATCGACGTTGGATCCAGAGAGGACGGTCAGGGGGCGATCGTCTGCGGTCAATGGATACTGGATCGCACCCGCAACTCCGAGGGCAGCGGAGGGTTCAACGATCGTTCGCTTTTTTTGCCAGAGGTACTGGATTGCTTCACAAACCTGATCATTAGTGACTGTGATCCATTCGTCAATTAAATGTTGACACAGTTTGAAGGGGATTTCCCCCGGGCAGGCAACGGCTGTTCCGTCACAGAAACGATCGAGCGTATCGATGGTGGTTCTTTGGCCTATTGCTAAAGAAACACCCATACTGTTTTGATCAACCGCTTCGACGACAATTAATTTAGCCGAGGGGAATTTTTCCTTCGCCACTGAAGCGACCCCCGAGGCCATTCCTCCGCCACCGACTTCAAGAAATATATGGGTCGGCGGGAGTTCGAGCTCTTTAGCGATTTCTATTCCGATGGTCGCCTGGCCAGCGATGACTTGTAAGTCATCGTAGGGTGGAATCACAACACCGCCGCTGCCTTCGGCAAAGCGATGAGCCTCCCTAGCCGCTTCGTCGAATGAATCACCGTGGAGCTGGATTTGGATGAATTCACCTCCAAAGCTCTTAACGGACTCTTGTTTGAGCACGGGCGTCGAGCGAGGCATGAAAATGGTAGCTGGCAAATTTAATCGTTTTGCGGTCACAGCCACGCCTTGAGCGTGGTTTCCCGCCGAGGCGGCAACTAATTTCCCTGTGAATCCAGATTCGTGCATCGCCAGAATCTTATTGAAAGAGCCGCGCCATTTATAGCTGTGGACAACCGAAAGGTCTTCGCGTTTGAGCGTTAGGGTGGCGCCACTCTCCAGCTCGATCGAATCTAAAGGTGTCGGTTGATCGAGCTGATAAATTCGGTCGAGAGCTGCTCTCGTTTCAAGTTTCAACAGACGCAGTAGTTCCGGAGCTTCTGTGTTGCTAATGGAATTCGATGGCTCTTGTTCAGTCATTGCAAAACCTTTAGCGGGTGAATAACAGCAAGGAGTGGACTGTTGTTGGGTTGATGAGCCGGGAGAGCAACCGATTCAGCGAGTCTCCAAGTCAGGTTGAAGCGGAAACATCCGAATTGGAATAAACGGATGTTCAGCTGTTTCAACGTTAGTCCGGTGGAAGCTCTGAAACGCAAGTCTTAACTTTGGTTTTGTTGCAGCCAGGAAAATTGTTTTCGCAAGGCTTGACCAGTCGCTTCAATGGGGTGAGCAATGTCTTCTTCCATCATGCGTTTGAAGTTGGCCGATCCAGACGCCGCTTCTTCCTGCCACTGTTTGGCGAAGGTGCCATCTTGAATGTCTTTTAAAACCGCTTTCATGTTCGCTCGAGTCTCGTCGGTGATGATTCGTTTGCCACTGACGAGATCTCCATAGGCTGCTGTATCGCTGATGAACTCATGCATTCGCGCGATTCCACCTTCGTAGATTAAATCGACGATTAATTTGACTTCGTGCAGGCATTCGAAATAGGCGACATCCGGTTGGTAACCGGCTTCGACAAGTGTCTCCCAGCCAGCAGTAATTAATTCCGTTAAGCCGCCGCAGAGGACTGCTTGTTCACCAAACAAATCGGTCTCAGTTTCTTCCGGAAAGGTCGTCTGGATAATTCCAGCTCGAGCAGCACCAATCGCCCATCCATAGGAGAGTGCGATGTCCAAAGCGTTGCCCGTAGCATCTTGATGGACTGCGACTAATCCTGGCACGCCGCTTCCCTCTTCATATTGCCGTCGGACCATGCCGCCAGGCCCTTTCGGGGCAAGCATCACGACATTGTTGTCGGGGGTGACCGTAATTGCTCCGTAGTGGATACAAAATCCATGGGAGAATAGAACGGTGGAACCTGGTTTCAGGTTGGGTGCCACAATATCGCGGTAAACCTGTGGTTGTGCCATGTCGGGGCACATCATGCAAACGACATCCGCTTGTTTCGCAGCATCTTCCATACTTAGCGGTGTCCAGCCTTCGGACACAGCTTGATTCCAGCTTTTCCCGCCTTCGCGAAGCCCAACAACGACGTTGATGCCGCTATCTCGAAGATTCATTGCCTGTCCTCGACCTTGGCTGCCGTAACCGATCATGGCAACACAGAGGTTTTCAAGGGCTTGTGTATTAATATCTGACTCGAAAAACATGGTCGTCATTTTGGGCTCCAGCTATTTCCAAAGATTCCGGAAGGGATGGGTGGTTGGTTTAATCAAAAAACGACTCGCAAACCGTGCGAGTCGCTCAAGTTTTCTTGCGTGAAATTTGCAGCTCGCTGTTCAACGGGGTAAAGTTCGCTATCACAGAAATGGACTTTCGTATAATTTGATGCTGCAATCAAACAAACGCATTAGTTTCCGTTTTTCCTCTTCCGTTTCAGCGATCGAAGCCGATTCTAAAGAGGGAGCGATGAAAGTCAATTCCAAGGTTTTGCCAAATGAAATTGCTCCATGGGTATCCTGGGTAAGAGTTTAAATTACGTAGACGTGGCTTGAGCAGATTGTGGTTGATTCTGTTCCGTTGGAGGTGGTTTGCGGGGGTCGTTGTTAAATAGCGATTGTGGTCCAATAAGTGAGGAACTTGGAATTAGATTTCAATTTTTTTCAGGCGAATATTTTGAAGCCCTAGTTTTCGTTTTTCCACCGATATATTCGATTTTGCCCTCAGAACAGGGCTAAGATGTGTCCTGCTCGATTTCGATCGGGTTGGCGTTTTCCAAATTCAGTCCGTCGATGAATCCTGTCGGCCGTCCGTTGTAAGTGATCCACAGAACTAATGAACAAAAAACAAAATGAGCTGAGCGGTACAATTCGATTGTTGGGCGGATTGTTGGGGGAGACGATCATTGCCCAGGAAGGGCGTGAAGTGTTCGAGATGGAGGAAGAGATTCGTAAACTGGCGAAAGCCTGGCGAGCGGGTGATGCGGAGGCTAAGCAGCGACTCGACGAGGTCATTCCGAGTTTGGTTAACGATCTTCCTTTAGCCGCTGCAAATTTAAAGGCGTTCTCAACCTATTTCCAGTTGGTGAATTTGGCAGAGGAGCGAGAGCGTGTTCGGATTTTGCGCGAACGTGCTGAGGCTGCGTTTGAATCCAATGTCCCGATGGATGAAACCATGGATGAAGCCTTGGGTACACTTAAGCGGGAAGGAGTCGAAGCTGCGGAAATCCAGGAGATTTTGGCCCGAATGGTGGTAACCCCCGTTTTCACGGCTCATCCTACGGAATCGAAACGACGGACGATCCGTCAGATCCTCAACACAGTATCGACTTTATTAAAGCGACTCGACTCTGCCGATCTATTCGCTCAAGAACGAAACGAGACTGAGGAGTTATTGCGGGATTATATCGTCCTCCTGTGGCAGAGTGACGAGACTCGGAATCGCCGGCCGACGGTGATGGATGAGGTTCGCAACAGTGGTTTATATTTTTTCGAAAATACACTTTTTGATTTAGTACCGCGAATTTATGAGGAACTAGATGCAGCGTTGGCGAAACATTTTCCAGAGAAAAAATTTGAGGTTCCCCCGTTTCTTTCTTATGGTTCGTGGATCGGTGGTGATCGGGATGGTAACCCTTACGTGACCACTGAAGTCACTGAGGAAACGTTGCAAGAGCATGAGGCAACGGTGCTGTCCCATTATTTAAAAGAGGTTCGCTCGATGTACTCACTGTTGAGTCCATCGACAACGCGGGTGAATTTTAGCCATTGGTTTTTGGCAAGTCTGGAAAAAGATCGCCAGTTAGTGCCTGAGGCTGAATTTGAAGTGCTGGAGCGATTTGCGCAGGAACCTTACCGCCAAAAGCTCATTATGATTTACCGGCGGTTGGCTGCGACGAAAAAGCAGAATGAAAGTGCCTGGAGTCAGGTTCCTGTTGGGGAAAAAGATCGGCGAGCCTACGATTCGGTGGATCAATTTCTAGATGATCTATATCTTATTCGCGACAGTTTATTAGCCAATCAGGGTGAGAGATTGGTGCGAGGCCGATTTTCGCGATTGATTCGGTCCGCCCAGGTGTTTGGTTTTCACATGGCGTCTCTCGACTTGCGGCAGCATTCGAAACGCCATCGAGAAGCTGCGGGTGAAATTTTTGCGAAAAATCAGACGGTTGAAGATTACCAAGCGCTACCCGAATCTGAAAAAATTGCCGTTCTCAGTCGAGAGATTGAGAGCCCAAGATCCTGGTCAGGTGGTCGCAAGTCTGACGGTCATTTTGGCTTCACTAGTCAGACGGATGATCTTCTCACTCTGTTCCGACTGATTGGTTTTGCTCAGGCTAAGATGGGTGAACAGGCAATCGAGGCGTATATTATTAGCATGACACAAGGTGTCAGTCATATTCTTGAGGTTTTGCTGTTGGCACATGATGCAGATCTATTTGGTTGCCTCGATATTGTGCCGTTGTTCGAGACCGTCGACGATTTGAAGGCGGCACCTGCAATTATGCAGTCGCTGTTTGACAATCCGGTTTACGCAAAACATCTTGCTGCACGTGGTAATCAGCAGCAAATTATGATCGGTTACAGCGACAGTAATAAGGATGGTGGATATCTTCGCGCTAATTGGATGCTGTTTACTGCTCAGCGACAATTGGCCGAAGTCTGCCAGCGAAATGGGATTGTATTGACACTGTTTCACGGGCGTGGCGGTTCGATAGGACGCGGTGGCGGGCCTGCGAATCGGGCAATACTGGCACAGCCGCCTGAATCCGTTCGAGGTCGGATTCGAATAACCGAGCAGGGAGAGGTGGTCAGTTCAAGATACAGCGAACCGGAAATTGCTCATCGGCACCTCCAGCAATTGGTTCATGCCGTTCTCTGTTCGACGGGAACTCGCCCTGTCTTTGATAAAATAGAGCGATGGTCTGAAATCATGGATGAGCTTAGCTCGATTGCATATCGAAAGTATCGCAGTCTAGTGGAGCGTGAAGATTTCCTTGAGTACTTCCATGCCGCTTCCCCTATCGATCAGATTGGACAACTAAATATTGGTTCACGGCCAAGCCGTCGAGCTGCGACCGAGACCTTGGATGATTTAAGGGCAATCCCCTGGGTGTTTGCATGGACTCAAACAAGAACTGATATTCCGAGTTGGTTTGGTATTGGAACCGGATTTCAGGAGTGGCTTGCCGAAGGGGACTACGATTCAAAATTAGAGGAATTAAGGGAGATGAATCAACGGTGGCCTTTCTTTCGAACCTTAATGAGTAATGTCCAGTTGGGGATGGGGCGAGCCGATATGTCAATTTCAGCTTTGTATGCGTCACTCTCAGAAGAGCACGGCGGCGCGGTCTACGAAGACATCAAAGCAGAGTTTGACTTGAGTAAACGGCTGGTGCTGGAAGTTGCGGAGGTTGAAGAGCTCCTGCATTGCGAGCCGTGGTTGCAACACAGCATTAAAGTTAGAAACCCATACGTCGATCCGCTGAATTACATCCAGGTTGAATTGCTTAAGAAATTGCGTTCTGATCCAGAGGTTCTGGATTCGGATGCAATTCGCCATGAAATTCTTCAATCGGTCAACGGGATTGCTGCGGGGCTGCAAAGTGTCGGGTGATACTTTGTATTTCAATTACTGCCGCTACGGTCAAATGCGAAGTCGCGTTAGAAGAAGTGGATCGATTTGATTTAGTGGGGTGAATCCAGGTCTTCCGGATTTTCATTGAACCAAATCGCCACTTCTGGCGGGACTTCGTTTGGCATTTTTCGAAACTGTTCAAGAAGTTCATTGCTGAGTCCAGCTCGGTACAACTGGAGATTCTTAATGGCAGTGCGCGTCAGACACTCGTCCATTTTCTGGCCCGCCATTAGTCGGTGATATTTTTCATTGACACTCATCATGGCGGTTCCAACATCAATTACTCGATCGCCAGGAAGAATTTCACGCCAGGTGAAGTCGGGTAGATCCATTGCCTTTTTACTGGCTTTCAAGATCCTTTCCGGCGTTAATGATTCAAGCAAATCAAAGTTCTCTAATACGAAGTAGGTTTTTTGAAATTCGCTGATGAGATAATCTGTGTTGGCCAGTCGCAGCAGATCCTGGTCACAAGAGGGATCGATTAAGATGCGATTCGATTCGCCGCCGCCGATGCTATAGATTGTCTCGCCAGGTGAAGAAAGGATTCCGGCGCCGAAATCCCGGACTTCACCATTCTCCATTACCAGACCAAATTCAACGGTAAACCAATAGATTCGCCCCGCATATTTAAGTAATTCATCGGCAGTCGCTTTGATTTGTTGAATTGCCTCATCGTCTCCGTGTACTGCTTCGATTTGTTTATCCCGATCAGCGTAAATGATATTTCGGGCTTCGCCGTGATACTTCATCACATTGGCTACTGCCGAAATAGTAAATGTCGCAACGTGTCCAGCGACGTCATGACCAATGTCGGGTTCCTCAAGGTAATCTGTGCCTAGCGGACGCATGAACGTCGTCACGGGGAAGAAGCGTTTGCTATGACAAGTGAAGAAGAGTTCGGCGGGAATGATTTCATTGACGGTCGCAAGTTGCCAGGCGGTTTGTTGATAGATTCGTGCATTAAGCAAGTAAAAGTCCGGGATGACCCCCCCGGAAATTTCAAATAATTTCTCACCGTTCTGGTATTCTTGGCAGGCGAATTTTTCCTTGGTTTTTTTCTGTTGCGCGACAAGGCATGCCCAGCTAAGGTGCTCTTCGAAAGTGTACTTTTCGTAGTGCTGTTGGCTTTCATAATCACCGAGCGCGACGGACTCGGTGCCAAGGTTGCCAGTCCGAAAGGGCAGCCCAGCCTTGGCTGCCGCGATGTAGGGAGCCCGTTTGTGCGGAGCGATCGGATACGGGACGTCTGTACGTGAAAGTTCGGTTTCCAAACGCGTGAGTCGATCTTCGAGCGAAAGTGGAGTCACGTCGCTGAGTTCGAGCCCGTTCTTTTGAGCAAACAGTTCATAATCGGTTTGCGTATGATTGGGCATGGCTCACTCGCGTATCCAATGGTTTGAAACCGGGCCGGTTTATATTTGACCTGGTTATTAATTTTCCGATGCTAAAAATCATAGCGTTGATTCACGCTATTCATAGCGATAAAGAAAAGCCGTCCAAGCTGTGGACGCGAGGGGGATGTTGTCCGCGTTGGTTGGAAGTTGGAATTGAACAGCATCTGGTAGATGCAGTGTCGGGAGACTGAGGTCATGAAATCGTATTACCACGATTCAATGGCGGTCTTGAAGGAACTGGGCGGCACCTGCGCTAATCAATTTTTCAGCAACTTGTTGGCCAAGAGAGTCTGATTGAACTAGCCCACTTGTTTCTTCGCACTCAATTTTGTGTTTTCCATCGTGGCTAAGCACTGCGCCTTTGAGGTGCAACTGGTCATTCCGTACATGTGTCAAGGCACCCACGGGTGAGAGGCAGCCCGCGTACAGCGTTCGGAGCATCGTTCGTTCTGCCATTGCGCGGTGGAAGCTCTCCGGATCATTGAGACTGTTCAGTTTAGAAATCGTCTCTGAGTCGGCCTTGCGTGTTTCCAAGCCAAGTGCACCCTGCCCCACCGCAGGCACCAATTCACTGGTAGGAAAGGTATATGAAATTCTGTTTTCGAACCCAAGTCGAAGAAGCCCCGCAGAGGCCAAGATAATAGCGTCGTATTCTCCGTCATCAAGTTTCTTCAAACGGGTGTCGACATTTCCTCGAATGTCTCGAATTTCAAGATCAGGTCTTATATGAAGTATTTGAGCAGCTCGTCGGACACTTCCAGTGCCGATGATTGCCCGCAGAGGAAGATCTTGCAAACTTGTGAAACGGTTACTGACGAGCGCATCGGCGACAGTTTCACGTGGTGGCACCGCCGCAATCGTCAGTTGTGGGTGGTCTTCCGTCGGTAAGTCCTTAAGACTGTGGACTGCAAGATCGATTTCTTCGTTCAAGAGAGCTACCTGGAGGCGTTTGGTGAAGAGCCCTTGTCCACCAATTTGAGCAAGCGATCCTGTTTGAATGTCACCTTCGGTCTTTATTTTGATTAGCTCAACACTAGCTCCAGTTTTTTCAAGCTCGCTTTTGACCCAGTTGCTTTGCCACAAAGCTAATTGGCTGCCACGTGTTCCCAGACGAATATCTGATTTCTTTTTAATGTTAGTTTGAGTCATGATTGGTAAGGTTGTGCTGAAACTTTATCGAATGTCCACCGTCGCCAGGCTTAGTCGTTAGCTGGGGCATTATTTTTCAGTTGTTCTTGGCTTGCTTGGCTTTTATTTTTTTTCTGAAATTCCCCTTCAATCGCCGTTTTTGCGGTTTGATGATCCGGTACAACCACACCGCAGCTAACGCAGTATTGAATCGCCTGATCAATTGTAATGTCGAGATCGACGGTTTCGCTTTTGGGAACCGAAATAGTAAATCCCGTTGCGGGCATAGGGCTGGTTGGCATTAAAACTGACAGTACCGGTTCACCGGCAGCATTGCGAATATCTAACATGCTCTCTCCGGTTACGAATCCGATGGACCAGATTCCGCGACGGGGATATTCGACTGCGACGACTCGCGTAAATTGAACATCGGTTTCGCTGAAGGCAAAGTCAGTAACTTGTTTGACGGACGAGTATACATTCCGAATGATTGGCAAGCGATTAATGAGAGATTCAAATTGATGCCAAAAAAAGCGGCCAATTCCCGCGGCGAGTAGTTTCCCGACAATATACATAACGCCAAGAAAGATCGCCAAAAAGGCAGGGATAACGAGGTGTCGTTTCAGGTATCTAAGTTGCACGTAGCGCTTGTAGTAATCATGTGCTGTAGAGAGATTGGCCGTGCCGGGATTCGCACTGACTAATTCAAAGACGTCCAAAGGTAGCCACTGATTATTAAATTCAATTAATAAGGTGCCATCGAGGGACGTATAGAGCTTACCTTTGGGATCGGACTTAAAGCGTTCCTGCACGTTTTCTAATCCGGTTGTTTCGAGTTCGATCATTGACTCGGTGCGGATGTCTTCGATTGCGTATGCAAGTGCCGTTTCTGAAAGTGATTCCACGGGGAGTAAAATAGCGCGTTCGATGGTGTTCCACGCCCAAGCAAACAGCATGATTGTAAGCAACGGCGGGAGTAGGATTCCAAGTCCTCTCAGCGTTGCAATTCGGAATGGATTAAATGACTTGCGAAACCATCCCGTCTTGGTGGAGGTTTTCTTTCTATGATTTGGTTTGACAGCGGAATTTTTCCGAGTCGATTTGTCTTCTGAGTTCATTAAAATCGGCAATCAGCAAACGGGTGTAAGCATACAGAGATGAGGCAGTCGGTTCAGAAACAAGCAGTGAACTTCGAGACGGTGGACGAACCGCCGGTTTAGTTTAACTGACGCGGGCGCCTCTCGCGATGACACCTACGTAAACTTTCTCGACTCCAGAGCGAAGTAAAATTCGGGAAATTTCATTGGCCGTTGCACCCGTTGTCATGACATCGTCAATTAAGAGTACGTTTTTGCCTTGAATTAAAACCGGACGATTCACTCCAAAAGCATTCTGGACGTTTTTTTGACGCGAGGTGCTTGCGAGTAATCCTTGCTTTTTTGTGCTGCGTTGGCATTTTAGGATTGCCGGATCAAAGGGTCGATTGACAGCGCGAGCGATGGTCTCGGCAAGCATTTCAGCGGCCTGGAACCCTCGTTTGAATCTTCGCCACCAATGCGTGGGGACTGCGGTGATCAGGTCGATGTTATCAAAGAAATCAGAATCAACTAATTGATTTGCCAGTAAGTTTCCTAACTGAATTGTCAGTGGTTCGTCGTGCTGGTTTTTCATGCGAATGACCAACTTTTGAAGTTGGTCCTGATAGTTTCCAAGTGAAATTGCACGCGTGAACCGGAAATTATTCTTAAAGCAATGGGCACATCTCTTACCCAAAGGCGATTGTTGGCTCAGTTGGGCTCCACAGGTCCAGCAGGTGATACATTGATGACGAACCAATTTTGAGAAACAATGGCAACACCAATGACTGTCCAGCAAAGATGCTAATCGGTCATGTCGGTGGAGCGGTTCAGCCAAATTCTCTCGAAGTTGATGTTGTTGAATCTCAGGTTGGTTGGTTCCAGCTTGGCAGATTTCGACTTGGCAATTTGCGCATCGAGGGGGGAAACAGAGAGTCCGCATTTTAGATGCGATTTCTAACATGCCATCGTCCGTGTTTGGGTGAGTGGTGCGCTTGCGAAACTGCCGCTCCCTGTCCTGAGTTTGGATTGTTAGACGCGAATGAGGAGATGTCAATCAGAAGCCCCCAATATTTCGAGTTAGTTGCCTCGTTAGTCCTCGAATTGCCCAAGATAACCCACTAGGACCTGGTGGGAGGACCGAGGGGATGGAATCGCCTCTCTGGTGTTTTCGCTAGCAGGCGCAGATAGGCTAAATTGCAAATTGAAAGAAAGTTGCAGTCGATTGAAAACGTTGGGCAATCTACAATCTTGGAGTAATTTCTCAATCATAAGAATGCTAGAATTGATGGGTAAAAAAGCAAAATAATGACAATCGTCGATCGCTATTTACTATCTGTCTTTCTGAAGACATTTTTAATTTGCTTCGCCAGCTTCTTCGGACTTTTTCTCGTCATCGACGGTACTGGGAATGCTGACGAGATATCGGCGATTGCCGCGTCAGATGGATTGTCTGCGGCGATCTTTGATCGATATTACCCACAGTGTGCCGCCCGTTTCAATGAACTTGCGGGGGTATTTATTTTAGTTGCAGCCATATTCTCAATTAGTCTGTTGCAACGGAATCGAGAGGTCACGGCAATCGAAGCTGCTGGAATCAGTAAGATGAGGATATTTAAGGTCGTTTTTGTTGCGGCATCAATAATTATCGTGATGACGATTGTGAGCCGTGAAGTTCTGATTCCCAAAGTTGGTGACCGCTTAACGATGGATTGGCAGGAATGGACAGAATGGAAGACCTCGTTGGCACCTACGAAAACATTTGACGAGAAGATTGATTACAAAACAGGAGTGGCCTTTTCAGGGGCTTGTCTTTTACTTTCAAAAGATGGGATCTCGGAGCCGCAAGTGAGAATCCCAAGTGAGTTAGAAGCGGGGTTCGAAAAAGTCAAAGCCGAGAGTGCTTATTTTGAGGTGGCGGAGGAAGGTAAGCCTGCGGGATTTCGTTTTCACAAAGTCAGTTTTCCTAAGGGGATGCACGAATTGAATTCGGTGGAAAGCGAGGGGGGGGAGACAATCGTCTACACCCCGCAGGATTTTGAGTGGTTGCACAATAATCAGTGTTTTATTGCCACCGAACTCAATGCTAAAAAGTTGCTGGTCAGTGCTGATGCCAAATATAAATCAACTCCTGAGCTGATTGTTGATCTGAAAGCGCCCAAAAAACGGAAAGCGGATGAGCTGGCAGTCGAACTCCACTCAAGATTCCTTAAGCCGGTGATGGACTTTACGCTGCTCTTGTTAGGACTGCCTCTGGTTATTCGGAAGCTGGAAAAGAATATTGTGTCTGGTGTTTTAGCTGGGGTGGGGGTTATCGTCTTATTCCTGTTGTTAGAATTGACCTGTCACTCTTTGGGAGCCACAGGGATCATTGCATCCCCCGCGCTCTCCGCTTGGTTACCATTGTTGATTTTGTTCCCTGTTTCATTGATTTTTATGCGCGATCTCTCACGTTAAATTTTCGCTTAAATATCATGTCGAGCAGACATTTATTCAGCTTGAATTGGGATGTCATCAATCAGAATTGGTTTTGGCCTCGGATTAAATTTACAGATAGAGGAGTTTGGGATGAGGATATTAATCTGTGCGGCGCTGGTCTTTACTGTTGCAGCTGTTCTCGGATGCGATGGAGGGCAGCTGTC
>JAALLA010000108.1 GCA_011087765.1 Pirellulaceae bacterium | reverse complement strand
GAAGGATTCATTCTTCCCCCCGAGTCGCAGCGTAAGGAATATTTGCATCTTCAGAAGACTTCACCCCGGGAATCGACTTAGGTTCCCCACCGCCCGAATCCCCCACGGCATCAGAATTTGCCGGCTTCGCTGTCATGGTAAGCCAGCGACTGTCCTTGTGTAAGATTCGGTGACGAACAACTCTTGCAAATTCCGGAGTAATTTCTCCATCAGGCGACCCGAAAAGTGAGACACCAATTTCATTAATGGTTGGTTCTAATCTATCATTGGCAAGCGAAATAGCTTGTTGAGCCGCAGGGCTTTGCCACTGTTCTTCGAGTGCAATTTTTAAACGCTCATTGTTAACTAGCACATCTTCAAAGAGATCCGTCAGCAACGCCTGGGTTTCAGCATCTCTCAAAACGGAATCAAAACTTTCGGTAAGACTGGCTTTGACCTTGGGATTCTTCGAGACCTTACGGATCACCCTTTTTTGGACTTCAATAATCTCGTCCATATGCGACATAATTATCGGTATCGCTTTTTGATCCGCAAAACGCTTAAATTCCCGCTCCGTCAATTTGCGGTCAGGGAGTGGAGTCTTGTCGTAAATATAACGCCACCCAAACCCGAAAACGGATACCTCGCTCCAGATTTCTTGACCAATCTCTCCCACCAAAGGTTCAGTTTCAACTTGGACAATCGGCACAATTTCTGATTTTACTAAGGGAACAATCTTCTCTTCCACTAACTCTTTTCGATACCGAGCACCAAGCTCCTCTAACTGGCCTTTGCGATTCTCCAAGGCTAAGTTGAGCTCTTCCCGAATCACTCGACTGGCCGTGGCAATAGACTCATTCAAAATCGGTCGGAAAGCATCGAGAATTTCCTTTTGATTCTCTTTGTAAGCGCTCGCAATCAACGCACTAATTTCCCGCCGCTTATTGTCTGGAAGCATCGTTCTCAAAACCCACTCAGTGGTATCCGGTGCAGAGTGGTAGGTCGCAAAATCACCTTGACTTAGACGCGGTGCATTTCCGTAAAGCAAGACAGTTGCTTTACCCGTCCAACCCGCTCCTTTGAAGTTGCTTTCAAATCCATCGAGCATTGAGACGACACCGATGGGATTCACCTGTTCGGGGTCTGAAGAGAAAACAGGAGTTCCGCGAGACAAAACGACATCAACTGGAAATTCAACCTCTACCAGCCGCCGCTGTTTCGTAACATAGTCAAACAACATTCCCGACGCACGCGGTGTGTCGGAAACCGTGTTGCGAAGAAGTATCCCGGCAAAGGCAATAATACCAATCCAAAATAGAATTCCAAAAATCAACCGTGATTCAAATTTCTGTCGCATAATTTAACTCGCCGGCACAAACCGGTAGGCGAAAAACCCCTGCCCGAAAAAAAATAAAGCGGATGAAAATCATTCCAATCATTGTACCCGAGAAGAGACTTAATTGTTTCAACCGGCTAACGAACTAAATCCACCCTCAGATTTTACTTGATAAACGTAAACGCAACTCTGTTACTTTCGTTAATTGATCTGTTAGCTAGTCCAATCGTGAGCTTGATCCATCGCCTATTGAACGTCGATTTCTTTTTCGGTGAGCTTCTTAAGTTCAGAAGAATGGTCGTGAACAATTTTCCAGTTATTACCAAATTTCATGACGACAAGCGTAAAATTCCCGTCCCGTTGCTGTCCGTCGACAAGACGCAAGTGCCAGTGCCCCAAGACCAGAGCCGAATGGGCTTCAATTTTGCTAACTCGTAATTCGTCGAAATGTAGCTTCCCCATCTTCTCTGGAGTGGGGTAGGCTTTTTGATAGTTGTTTAAAGTCGCCTGCCAGCCAAAATTTGTTTTTCCACCACTGCTAAATGTAAGTTTGGGGGACTTCCAGTAAGTGTCCATAAACTTCTCCAAATTACCCTCGTTCCATGCAGCCACTTGCTTGCCCAACAGTTGCTCTAATTCTTTTTCCAAGTTTTCATTAGCGCTGGTATCTACTTGCTGTTCACTTTGCGCGGACGCATCATTAACTAGGAAACCGAATACAACTAAGATCAGAATGAATAAAAGATTTATGGCGGAAATTGGGTAAATTTTATGCACTGAACTTCCTCATTTGAATGCCGAGAACTGGTGGATATTGAGCTGAACGCGACTTATTACGACGCTTTCTCGGGAATGTTAAAAATTCCGGTTGTTTGGTTCTAAGCTTTGCCGGTAACAGACGGAACCCCAAGGGTGGCTTCCCGATTGCAAGTTGCTTAGAATTCACAAACGGAAAGAGAATTGGCCAAGACGAGATTCGTTATTGTAGCCTATCCCCACCCTACCTCTAAATCCGAATTGGAGAGATGAATGCGTTCACACTTCACCGGCACGTTGGTTGCGATTTTCGTTTTAGTGGGCACTTACTCTGCCTACCAACTGGGGACGGGAAGACCTGTTTTTGGACAAGATCGACTCGGAACTCTTAGCGACGTAGAATTGCGTGCCGCCGCAGAAGACCTTACCTCTCGCGATCAAATCGACGCCATACTGCAACTTGGCGTTCGCCCCGGAGATCTCTCGAAGACGGTCCCTGTGCTCGCGAAACTAGCGACCATCTACAACGAGAAAATAAAAAATGCGGCGGATTCATCACTCCAGGTTATTGGTGCTCCAGCGGCCGAACACGTCCGACCGTTCATGGAAGAGAACACGACGAAAGGCTACCGAATTGCCTGTTCAGCACTTCGATCCATCGGTCCGGGTAGCAAGATTTTCATTGAAGAGTTGAAAGATTTATTGCGAGATGACAATCCAGTTCATCGCAAATGCGGATTGTACGCACTTCAGGGAATGGAAGATGAAGCTCAACCGGCGATGGAAGAAATCATCGCCTGCGTTCTCGATAAAGATCTAAACAATCAATGCATGGCCTGTCGTATTCTTGAAAACTTCGGTCCAGATGCGATTGACGCGGAAGCCGCACTCCTAGAGGTTCAAAAGAATGGTGGCCCATCTACCCGCGGTTGGGCAGCACTGTGTCTTGGAGCAATCGGGCCGACTTCATCGGATGTCGATGTAGCAGAACTACTCGCGAAACAACTTCAACCCCGCGACGATGGAAGACCTATTTCACCGATCGAGCAACAGCGAGTGCTCACGGGCTTGGGCTACTTAGGCCCGGAAGCAACGAAGGCACTTCCCACCGTTAGAGAAAAACTTGACGGGAAAAATCAGTTTGTCCGGGGACATGCTGCCTTTGCCCTCTGGAAGATAACGGCGGATGCTGATGAAGCCGGCGCCGTGTTCCGTAAACTCCTCAACGATTCCACGATGGCAAACGAGGCAGTCTATTTGGTCGGCAAAATGGGACCGGACGCCATTTCGCTTGCCCCCGCCGTCGCCAAGTCACTGAAATCATCACAGCCTGCGACTCGCGAACTCGCTGCTACCGCAATTGGGAACATGGGCAGTGCTGCTGCGGCCTACCAAACCCAAATCAAAGGCTTACTCGACGACAAAGATCCGCTGGTCCGGATGGCTGCCCGGAAAGCGATGCAAAATCTGCAAGCAGAGAAGTAGATTCCAAACTTGGTTTCAACCGGATAGACTTGCCGCCAACTCCGCGGCAATTTCGCACAGGGCCTCTGCTTCGGCCTTTTCACTGGCCTCTGCAATTGCCCGGACGATCGGCTCGGTATTACTGGGCCTTACCAAGATCCATTTATCTTGCCAATCAAACCTAAGTCCATCTATCGTGCTTTTGTTAGCATCGCCAAACCGTTCCGTCAGACGTTCGTAAAGGCTTTGGATACTCTCTCGATCGATTGCAATCTTCGTTTTGCAAATTTCGTACGAAGGGATTCCGGCAGCAAGTTCGCTCACTGTCTTGCCATTCTTTGCCATTGCATCAAGCACTTGGGCAATCGCGACAAAACTATCGCGCACGAATCCGACCTTTGGATCAATCGGCCCGCCATTTCCCTCTCCGCCGTAGACCGCATCGAGGGACTTCATCTGATTGGTAACATTTGCTTCGCCGACCGCACTTAAATGTAATGCACACCCGTGCGCTTTACAGATATCCGCAGACATCCGGCTTGATGAACAATTAATGACCACCGGTCCTTGCCGCGACTCTAACGCATGATTTAGGGCAATCGCGAGGGTGTATTCTTCTCCAATGTAGACCCCCCTTTCGTCGATCAAGGCCACACGGTCGGCGTCCGGGTCCTGACAAAAAACAACCTGTGCTTTTAAATCGACTGCCATCGCGGTCGTGTCGCGAAGGTTGACTTCGGTTGGTTCAGGCGAACGGGTGAACAAACCGTCAGGAGTATCGCCAAGGCAGGTAAATTCACAACCCAATGCCGACAGCAGTTCTCTACCCAGGACTGAGCCTGCACCGTGGTGACTATCAAGCACCACTTTATATTTTTGAGATTTGATTCGCTCAACATCGACTGTCTCAAGAACAGCTTTAAGATGGGCGCTCGTCGTATCATCCAGATTGGATATAGTCCCAATGCTCTCATGAGAAACGGTCCTAAAATCAAACTCGCGATAGGCCTCTATCACCTTTTGACCAGCGTCTGCTGGAATCACCCGCCCGCTTGCTTCAAAGAGTTTAATTCCATTATAGGGTGCTGGATTATGACTGGCAGAAATTTGAATCCCTCCAGCGGCGCCGTGCTCTCGAACGAGAATTCCGGTGGTAGGCGTTGCCGCAACATCGCCATAGATTACATCTCGCCCGATCGCCGACAGACCACTACAGATCGCTTGAGCGAGCATTCCCCCCGTAGATCGACCATCACGCGTGACCACAATTGGGCCTTTATCTTCCAATCCGCCTACGTAGGCACAGCTATACTTGATTGCCAAAATTGGATCGAGACTTTCACCGATAATTCCGCGCAAGCCAGATACGCTGATGATGGGGTCTTTCATTTTATACCGTCAAATTAAGTGGATGCATTTGTTAGCATCATAATTGCAAATTCTCATTTTCGGTAGAATGATCTAGAGCCTTCCCCCTTACTTGGACTTTCTTCTACCTACACTCAATGCAACCCGCGCAATCCGAATTCGACCGTCTCGCATAAGAAAGGGGTTGAAGTCGCTTAGGCCGCCCAACTAAAATCGAAACCGCCTCCTGAGCTAAGAAATTTCAGCACGAGAACACCCTCTAGGGCGATTTACTTGCCGCCAATTGTCTCTGAATTAAAGACGAACCCCTAAACCTCAATACCAAAGTACCCCTATGAACGAACAAAACGCGACTCTGGAGACCGATGATTACATTGCACGGATCAAAGAGGCCTGCAAAAAGGGGCTTCTGACAGAGGGATCCGTTGGAAATTTAATTTGCTGGTTAACAGAAGACCGATACGCTCAATACGCGGATGCGGTAATCGAGCATATCGTGGCCGAAAAATGGAACGCTCTCGACGATGTCTTCTGGACGGTTATTCCGTTCGGTACTGGTGGACGCCGTGGAAAGATGTACCCCTTTGGTTCGAATGCGATCAACGAACGGACCATCGGTGAAAGCGCACAAGGGCTCGCTGCTTATGTCAAAGAAACCAAACCGGACGGGCCGTGGAAAATGGCAGTCGCCTACGACACCAGGCACCGTAGTCGCGAATTTGCTGAATTGTGCGCTAGCGTCATGGTCGCCAACGGTTTCGAGGTTTTCTTTATTGATGATTACCGGAGCACTCCTGAACTTTCATTTTTGATTCGGTACAAGAATTGCGACTGTGGAATTATGGTTACAGCCAGCCACAATCCACCTTCCGACAATGCGGTAAAAGTTTACTGGTCTAACGGTGCGCAGTTAATTCCGCCCCATGACAAATCGGTAATCGCCAAGGTTGGGGAAGTTCAAGAGATCCCCAAAGTTAATTTCCAACAGGGAATTGACGACGGTAAAATTCATATCATACGCGAAGAAATTGATGCCGCCCTTCTCAAAGAACACCTTCAGCACAGTTTCGAAGGCCCCCGGGATCTGAACGTGATTTTTTCGCCATTGCACGGCGTAGGAGAATTTAATGTCAAGAGCCTTCTCAATGCAGTTGGTTTCGACAAGCTTGAAATTTTCGAACCCCACCGGGAACCCAATGGGGATTTCCCCAACGTCCCAGGACACGTTTCCAACCCTGAAAATGCAGTGGTGTTTGACGCGATTATCGATCGAGCTAAGGAGTCTGGTGCGGAACTCATCCTCGCTTCCGACCCTGATTGCGACCGCATGGGTGCCGCCGCTCCTGTAACCAGCGACATTGCTGGCCAATGGCGAACTTTTAACGGCAACCAACTCTGCGCTCTCCTCGGAGATTTTATCCTCGGTGAAAAACAGAAAAATGGAACGCTCAACGACTCCAGCTATGTTGTGACGACACTGGTTACCACAAAGATGTTAAGCCGCATTTGCGACTCCTATCATGTCCGCTGTTCGCAGGAAAACCTCGTCGGTTTTAAATGGATCTGCAATGTAATGGATGTAGACGGGCCCGATAACTTTGTTTTCGGGACGGAAGAATCTCATGGTTTTCTTGTCGGTCAGTACTGTCGTGATAAGGACGGAGCAATTGCCTGCTTACTCATGACTGAGTTAGCCGCATTAGTGAAATCAAAAGGGATGTCTTTGTTCGAACACCTCGATGCCCTTTATCTAAAACATGGCTTCCACCACGAACGACTGGTAAACATCCGAATGGAAGGAAGCGACGGAATGAAGCGAATGCAAAACTTAATGGCAAACTTCCGCTCCGCTCCCCCCACAAAACTCGGCGGGTTAGATATTGTGGGCGTGCGAGATTATCAATCGGGCACACGCACCGACGCTCAGGGAAATTCTCAACCGATGACAGGACCAACGGGCAACCTTCTCATATTCGAAACCAGTGTGCCCGGTAATTATGTCGCTGCCAGACCCTCGGGCACCGAGCCTAAGGTCAAATTCTACATGTTTACCTATGTGGCTCCCGAGGAATTAGATGACCTCTCCGTCGCCAAACAAGAGATGGAAAACAGAATCGATGGTTACGCCGAAGATATGCAAAAGTTCGCTGACCAGGCGTAATGGCCATTGCTCTGAAATGAAGGCGTGTTTGAAGGCTCGTTACAAATAACTTGAGTTGAAAACAGACCCTCTCCCGCTACTTGGTCAAGATTAGCTTGCCCTGTTTGGTTTTTCGCAATCGATAAATTTGGCCGTTATTTTCAATCCACACCTCTTCGCCACAACGCGCTAGTGAGTCAAATCGAACAATCTTGGGAAGATTGGGAACTGCAGAAGGCTCCTCACGAGCGACTTCATCTCCAGCCGAATCTTGATTTGTCGGTTCTTGATTACTCATTACTCAACCGTGCCTTAGCAAAACGTGCATTCAGAAAAAAAACCGGTTTTCGAGGACAATCTCTCTTGCCTAACAAGAGAAACCGGATAAAATCCACTATTGAGATTAAGTCTCAATTAGCGAGACTTAGTTTAATAAATTCCGACCGCCCAGCAAGCCATCTCTGCAGAAATTAATTCTGCTTCTTCAGCCAGCCACGCACGGAGCCACCCCGAACGTCATTGTGACGAGGGGCTTCATTTCTTAGCTGGTACTTTTTAGGAGTCAGAACAATGCGTGCGTATCCACATTTGGACACCAACCAATCCCCCCGCAGCAGAAGCGGTTTCACTTTAGTAGAGCTTTTAGTCGTCATCGCGATCATCGGCATTCTGATTGGAATGTTGCTTCCCGCCGTTCAACAGGTTCGAGAGGCGGCACGGAGAACTGCCTGCGCCAACAATCTGAGGCAAATTGGCCTAGCGACTTTGAACTACGAATCGGCGTTTCAGAAATTCCCTGCAAGTTGGCAACTCCCTTACGCCAACAGCCTGAGCTCAGGTTCCACGACAGGATGGTCCACCCAGGCACTGATTTTACCCTTTCTGGAACAAGGCAATCTATTTGACAATGTAGATTTTAATCTTGGCTACGGCGATCAACCGCCAATCACGATCGGCGGGGAGACGCGACGCCTACAAGCGACTCGCATCCCAACCTATTTGTGCCCGAGTGAAGTTCGGGACGAGATGAGACTGAAAAATGGCGAACCCTACCACTACCCATTAAATTACGGTGGAAACGCTGGCACGTGGTTCGTCTTTAATCCAGCCGCAAACAGTGTTGGACGGGGTACGCTTTGCACCAATCGAAAACTCTCCATGGGTGCGATAACGGACGGAACCAGTAATACGCTATTTTGGGGTGAAGTAAAAGCTTACACTCCCTATTTTCGAAACGCTGGAATTTCCGGCAGCATGCCAATGCCTTCCGATCCCAGTCTGATTTCAGGATTGGGGGGCGATTTCAAATCGAGCTCCGGTCACACCGAATGGGTCGATGGCCGTGCTCACCAAACGAGTTTCACCACGACCTTCACGCCCAACACAGTCGTCCCCTACCTCGTTGGCGATACGTTATACGACATTGACTGGACAAACCAGCAAGAGGGCAAATCCATGACTGCCAGTACTTATGCCGCGGTAACCTCGAGAAGCTACCATCCTGGCGGGGTTAATACCACTCGCTGCGACGGTTCGGTTCAGTTTGAAACCAGCAATATCTCGTTACCTGTCTGGCAGGCACTTTCGACACGCAATGGTAGAGAAGTCTTTACAGAGGACTAAGCAATACGCAGTCGCAAGGGTTATCCACCATTGGGTAACCCATTTTTTTCTTAAGCATCAAACGCAAACTCATAATCGCCAATTGTAACGATGTCCCCTGCGGTAAGCGTTGCACTCATCACGGTCGAGTGATTAAGCTTGGTGACTCCACGCTGCGTCAGCACAACCAAAGACCACTTATTACTAATCAGTGTAACCGTGCAATGCAACGCGGCCACCTGGTCGCTCTTCAGTTTGATGTGGCACCCTTCCCTGCTGCCAATCACTAACTTTGGAATATCGAGCGGATAGACCTTTTCGGTCGACAAACAGGTAAGGGTTGCTACTTTGGTTCCATCCCTTACTGGTTCTGACTCAACCACGGATTTGTCAAAGACGAATCGCATTTTGACGACATTACCCTTTTGATTGTATTTCACCGTGTCCATAAAAGAGTGCATCAAAACCGTTCCACGACTGGCCGGCTCATCCCAACTTCCAGCCGACGACGAATCAAAACCGGGGCCGTCGTCCTCAATTCGAATCGAAAACCTGCGATGATTAATGTCAAAACGGACACTGACTAGACGACTAGAGTACTTTTCGTCCGCCAGCCGCTCCTCAATCAGTTCAATCGTCGACAGATCTCGAAGGTCAATCTTATGATCAGCCGGAATTTCCAGGTTTCCGCGGTAGTAGGAATTCTGGACGGCTTGATCGACGGCGATTGCAATCCGCAACCGATCAATTCGATCGAGTGGAGTGAAGGTGTGGAGCATCTGTTGACATAAAGAAACTAATTTGGGAATGAGCGATGAGTCGGGCTTCAATTCAAATTGGAACCGAGAACCAAAAGACTGATCAAATAGTCCATCGGAAGCCGACCCGGTCGAGAGCAAATCGAGAACCTCTTTCACGGTCGACTCAAGCATACCGCTGAGCTTGCTCTTCGGTATGTACGTCGACGCTCCGGCCAACAGAGCCTCTTCCGCAATGTCTTCGCTGCCTTTCCCTGTGGTGAGAATCACCGGAATATCAGGATGTTTTTTCCTTACCTCTCGTACCAACTCCAAGCCATCCATGCGAGGCATCTGAAGGTCGGTCAAAATTAGATCAATGGACCACTCAGATATTTTTTCGAGCGCCTGGAAACCGTCACCCGCCGTAACAATAGTGAAACCGGGAGCGCTCAACAAACCTTCCATGAGCATCAAATCAACATCTGTGTCGTCGACGATTAATAAGTTGGTCACAACCCACCCTTGCAAAATTAAGTTGACGGGACGCCACGCGCGCCTCAATCATTCTAACTGTGCAGATTATATAACAAAAAATTCCGCTGTTGATGCTGCGAACGCACGTTTATCGGCAAATATTAGCACGCGGAATCTAATTATTTTCGGAGAACAAAGAGACCACCCAGTTGACCTCGACAACCAAACCCTCCCCTGGCCTCCAGTTTGCCAACTACTCTTTCAAGTGGTCGCCAAAAACCGCTTTGAGCTTCTCAAGTTTTGGAGGAATCAACATTCGACAGTAAGGGTTACCTGAGTTTCTTTCAAAATAATTTTGATGATAATCCTCAGCGACGTAAAACTTGGTGGCCTGGCTCACTTCGGTTACGACAGGTCGGGGAAACGCCTTCGTCTCATTCAACTTCTTCTTGTAAGTGGTCGCCTTTTCGCGTTGCGAGTCATTGTGAAAGAAGACAGCAGATCGATATTGGGGGCCAACGTCGTTGCCTTGCCGATTGAGCGTCGTCGGATCGTGTGTTTTCCAAAAAACTTGTAACAGCACATCAAACGAAATGACCTCAGGGTCATACTCGATTTGAATTACTTCTGCGTGACCGGACACCTTACTACAAACCTGCTCGTACGTTGGATCGTCCACAACCACGTATAACTCCTCTTCGGAGGCAACAGGATTCGCCATCTTAAGCGTCATCTGTCGACCGCTTACCACAAACTTGAAATCGCGTCCTTCTCTTAACTCTTTGCCATTCAAAAACACGGACAATGGCAAATAACCTGCGGAAACAACATTCTTCAAAGAATAGTCCGTTCCGCCGTCAGGCTTCAAGAAAACCTCTCCTCCCATGTATCCCGACTTAACCGACTTGACACCCTTCAATTCAAGAAAAACCGCCTCGACACACCAGAAACAACCACCACCAAACGTTGCCTTTTCCATACCACCAGCTTTCTCAAGATTCGCGAATGTTTGGCTCAATTTCCGTTCCGAGTCGGTTTCGATCCCCACCGGTGTTTGAGATGTGTTGTCGCACCCCACCGTTAATCCTGCTCCAAAAAAGACAGACAGCACACATAGAATAACGGAAAAACGCATCTTAACTCCCAAACAAACAACAGTGGGGCTAGTCGCTTCTTGGCAACAGCCAAACAACCTCCCCAACACTTTTGCCAACATACCAGATTGTATCGATGCGATAACCGAGAATCAAAAGCCAAGGAAACGAAAATTCCAATATTAAATTGACACGGCCGCTTATCGGCGGAAAACCCAACCCCAGCTGAGAGGAAACAACAGATTGATTTTACCGTTTCAAATCTAACAAGACACTTCATTAGGAATCTAGACCGCTTTCGCACCACGCATTAAAAAACCCGGCACGATATCGTGCCGGGTCGGTATCTTTCGATTTTCAGCAAAACCCACCACCAGTTTGGGTTTCCAATTAAGCGATTCTAGTGAATCGTGTAACCGTTATGGTAATCATGGCGAACCATTTTTTGCGTGGCTTCATCAGCGTTAGCAGCGACCATATTTTTTGCATCCCAGTCAACGCGTTTACCCGACCAAACCGCGAGGTTTCCAAGAAGAATAGTCTCAGTCAGCGGTCCAGAGTATTCAACGAATTCTGATACGGTTTTACCTTCGCCCTTAATCGCCTGAGCAAACTCAGTGAAGTGGCCGGGAGATTTTACGTATTCAATATTTTTGAATTTCTCAAACGGCGATCCACTATCGGTTGGGTTGGTGATCGATCGCTGACGAGTGAATTCACCATCAACAATCAAACCTGTCGACCGCGGCTCACCACCGTAATCACCAGGAGAATAGAATTTACCTTTATCGCCAACAATTAAAGCCGCACTGGTGAAGTGCCTCTCTTTTTTGCCTCGTTGCTGTTTCGGCAAATCAGCCATTAACTCTTCCGATGGTTTTTCTCCACCATCGTACCAAATCATTTTCAATGCTTTTCGACCGTCAAGTGCCGGAAACTCAAAAACAATTTTCGAAGAAGCTGGATAGCAATTACCATCATGTTTCTCTGAAACCGCTTCAACAGAAGTTGGAAACTTAAGATCCAGAGCCATATAAGACATGTTCAGCGTATGACAGGCCATGTCGCCAAGGGCTCCCGTTCCAAAATTCCAAAATCCACGCCACTTAAAGGGATGAATTTCTGCGCTGTAGGGACGCATTTTTGCCGGCCCGATCCACTCGTTCCAATGAACATTTTTGGGTGGAGTTTCTTCTTTCACCTTCAGACCAAAACTCTGTGGCCACACAGGACGATTGGTCCACACGTGAACCTCTTTAACGTCACCAACCACGCCGTTTCGAATCAGCGCTGCCGATTCCCGCAGATTACTCAAGGCAGTACCCTGATTACCCATTTGCGTAACCACACCCGACCCTTTGGCCGCCTCACCGAGCATTCTCGCTTCTTCAATCGAGTGAGTCAGAGGCTTCTGACAGTAAACCGCTTTTTTGGAACGGAGAGCCTGAAGCGCCGCAACCGCGTGCGAGTGATCAGGCGTACTTACAGTGACAGCGTCAATTTTGTCACCCATCTCGTCAAACATTTTTCGGAAGTCGTTGTAGGTCGCTGCGTCCTTGAACTCCTGCTTCTTCTTGCTCAACGTGTTGTCGTCGATATCGCAAATGGCGACAACTTTCCCATGATTTCCAGCATCGGTCGAGTCGCTTGCTCCCTTGCCACCTACGCCAATACAGCCAAATCGAATTTCCTCTAAAGCAGAAATACTCGGCTTAATAGAAATCCCGCCTGCAACCCACGCACCAGCACCGAGTGCCGCAGTAGACTTTACGAATTCACGACGATTAGAACCCTTCGTCATTTTTTCTCCTGGTTATGATCTTTGGAAATTGATGTAGCTAAGCTGTCCCCAAGTTATCCGGAAATGAATGAAAATTCAAACATTTCACCCATAAATTAACTCGGCAACGAGCCGAGGGAACTTATTACTGCCAAAGCACTCACTTTGTCTATAGGATTATCAGGGGCAACGTAAATTTGTAAGACTGTATCGCGTCTCACATTCTAGCGACCGGAACCTCAGCCTGCGAACGCTCCCAATCGAAATTACGGACTCGGATAGGCTTTTTGCCTCGCAAATGGAGTTTAACCACCCACTTTTTCACGTAATCGATCGACAATTTTCTGCATCTCGGCTTTCTCTTTTGGTGACTCGACCGTCTCGATCGCCCGGTTTTCGGCGAGCCTCGCCTGTCTACTCCGTTTCTGCTCACGCATGATCATTGCTTTGTGCAACAGCGCTTCCGCACGCAGATCAGCAGGCATCTGGGTGTCTTCCGAAAAATCATCCAACTCCTTCAATGCCCCCTCCTGATCATCCATGGCATACAGGCAGTCGGCTTTGGCTCCAATTAAATCGATACGAATGTCAGGGTTGTTTCTTGAATTCTCTAGCGCAGCATCAAAACAGGCGATCGCCTTCTCGTACTCACCAGTGGCAGCCAGCAAGGAACCCTTGGCGAGATTCAAGTAGTTCGCGCCCTGAGCTTTCGCAATCGAGTTGTCGAGCAATACCATTGCTTGATCTCGCCTGCCCGATCCAACCATTAAGTATATTTTTTTAACAATCAACCTCTGACGCGTTTCGCCGACCACACCTTCAAGGTTGATCATCTGGTCAAGAATGGAATCGGTCATCGAGTTGTCTTTGAGTTGCCGCGCCAAGTTAAGCTTCCACTGAAAAATTTCCAGCAACTCAGAGCTCGAAAAATCAAATTGGCCTACGACTTCATCAATGAACTGGATTGCCCGCGCCGGCTTCTCTACCCGAGAAATCATCAGCAGATCAGTCATAATGACTTTTCTCATCTCTGCATCGGCTGCTCCATTCCATTTCTTACGAAGACCCAGCGCATTGTCCTTATCTAGCGCAACGATTTCTTCGATTATTTCAGGATAGTAGACACCAATAATTTCCTGTCGCATTTCACTCATCGCTTCATCAAGCAACCGGGCTCTGGCCTCTCCCGTTTCCGCTTCCGCCGCGGATAATTTTGCGTCGCGATTCACTCTCAATTTCCTAGCGTTCTGTAGAAGATCGAGATAATTCAGATGGCCACCCTCCTCGTAACCGGCAAATGCAAACGGCACTAATTTCGAATCAGCAAGAACTAACGTCGGAAAACTATCTATTCCATATTTTTGCGAATAGGCAGCATTTTGTTTCGCCAGTTCCGGATCCTGAGGACTGTTTTTGGGAAAGTCCAACTTAATGAGCACATACTGCTTGGAGATCTCCTCGAGAAATTCATTCTCGGAAAGCACCTCTTTTTCCAATTTCTTGCAGGGTGGACACCAGTCACTTCCCGTAAACAAAAAGATCACATCCTTTTTCTCAGCTTGCGCCCGTTGAATTGCTTTTTGAGCGTCTTCCGTGAAACCTAACTCTTGCCCGGCCAGCATCGACGCCCCAGGCAAACACAAAAACAGAGTCGCAATCAACACGACTTTGAAATGATCGCCAAGTGCGTGGGTCGGATTTGTTGAAGTAAAACTCATCGAGCGTCTCTCTGATAATTTAGAAAATTGCTACCCGCGATTGGGTCTCGAACGTGGATACAATTGAAGTAAGGCAGTAAAAAGCATATTAACTACGTTGCCGCTTTCATCTTATCTTCACAGATTTCCGATGGCAATTGCGACAGTTCCCTTTTTACTAATTCCCAACCCGCTTATTTTTATATCGCTTTCCCTGTTTGGACTCCGAGCGAACTTTGAGCGACACACGACGTCAACAACGCCAGTTTTTCACCGCGGGGTCCTCTAAACGGTATGCCTGTTGTTCAAAGGGATTATTGCGATAGCAGTCTTTTCCCGCGACCCAGAGGTAAGCCGAGC
>JAALLA010000107.1:2955-14890 GCA_011087765.1 Pirellulaceae bacterium | reverse complement strand
TTCATTATCACCGATCAACAGCGTTTCGACACCATTGCCGAACTTGGCTTTGATTACATGGAGACTCCGAATTTAGATCGCATGGTACGCGAGGGAGTTACTTTCGAAAATTGCTTTATCACCGCGGCATCCTGTGCGCCGGCTCGCGCGAGTCTGTTCACGGGACATTACCCACATACAACGGGAATCTTACGAAACGCTGACAACTGGACTCGTGGCTGGACCTCTGATCTACAAAAAGCTGGTTACCACACGGTGAATGTTGGAAAAATGCACACCTGGCCCTACAACACACCAATGGGTTTTAACCAACGATATGTCGTCGAGAATAAAGATCGCTACCTCGAAGCGCGGTGGTATTTCGACGAGTGGGATAAGGCCCTTCGCGCCAGAGGCCTTGTCAAACAGCAGCGCGAATTATACCGTCAGCGAAGCGACTACAAAGAAAGCCTCGGTGCTTTTGAATGGTTGCTAGACGAGGACATGCACCCGGATGTTTTTGTCGGTGATCTCGCAACGTGGTGGCTGAACAACTACCCCGTCACACAGCCACTCTTTCTCGAAATTGGCTTTCCCGGCCCCCACCCACCCTACGATCCAATCCCGCGCTACACCGAGCGATATTTAGCGCAGAAGAACCTCAATATTTTGCCAGTCACGCAGCAAGAACTCGACTCACAACCACAACCGTTCAAAGGAATGCGAGTTCATAACACTGAAGTTGACCATGACTCAGTCCATTATCTTTTAGAACCAACTGCCGAACAACGACATCGACAGCGTGCCTTCTACCTAGCCAACGTAACGATGATTGACGAAAAAATTGGCGAAATACTATCGACTCTGGAAGAGTCCGGCTACTCAGACAACTCGATCGTCATCTTTACCTCTGACCACGGCGACTGCCTCACCGATCATGGCCATAGCCAAAAGTGGACGATGTACGACACCATTACCAACATGCCAACCATCGTCTGGGCCCCAGGAAGATTCGAAGGTGGGCGACGAATTCAGGGACTGTGCCAACAATTCGATCTTGGCCCAACCATTCTCGAACTCGCCGGAGCGTCGGTCGATTACCCGATGGCCGCCAAATCGCTTCTACCCGTCTTGCAAAACTCAGCAAATCAAGATCAGTGTTTTCGCGATATTGTTTTCGCGGAGCAAGCCCGCGACGGAAATCTAACCGAAACAGATTTCATGACGATGGTTCGAACTCAAGATTGGAAGCTTGTACATTTCTTAGAAGAATCATTTGGGCAATTGTTCGACCTAAACCAGGATCCCACTGAAGTGAATAATCTGTGGGACGCTCCCGAGCACGATTCTATCAAGCAAGAACTATTGGGGCGTCTCAGGGAATGGCGTATCCGAGATGGATTTAACAGCTCAGAACTCTGGAAGGACGTCCGCTAATTTCCCTTCTGAGGATATGCTCTTGGTTGCGCCCCATGGGGCGGCCCTTTCTTAAGCCGATCTAAATTGGTTCACCCAATGATCGGATCGGCAATTGGACAAGCCTCCTTCTGCGCGGTCAACGAAGGTCCAAAAATTTTCTTCTTCCCCATTTGTGCGGTTTTGGCACGGCATTCGCTTTCTATAACCTGTGTTGGCCCAGTGACTTACCAACACTAGTTAATTCCCAGCAAGAATAAGCCGAAAAATACAATAGAACAGCCGTTAGCGCGGAAAGCACTTTTCACGAAAGCAGAAAAGCCATGGTCAAAATGATAACACTCTGTCACCGATTCGACACAGTAAGACGCCCCTCTTCTTTATTTGCCTTGGCCATGCTTGCCACAGTCACTGCCTTAGGCAGCTTAGAATCAGTAGGGCAGGAAGCGGCTTTGGAAACGAAAAAGAGCTATTCCGTCCTTCTCAATCCGCCTTTATCCACAACCGATTCAGATCCAGAAACCGAGATTGAACAACAACAGGAAGTCCCTCAGACAAGCCCCGAACCTGAGGTTCTGATGCGCGGCCCGCTTCACGAAGCCTTTGCCGAAGCCTATCTCGCCGACCCCCAACCCAATCCGGTTATCAACCAGAAGCCACCTGCTGATATTAAAGAATTACCGCCAGAGTTTCGCCCCGAAGGTAAAAATATAATCTGGGTGGCCGGATATTGGTCCTGGGACGAGGCTAAAAATAATTTCATCTGGATCAGTGGTGTTTGGCGAGATGCGCCTCCGAAACGAAACTGGATCCCCGGTTACTGGGAAGAACTTGACGACGGAGCACGTTGGATTTCTGGATTCTGGCTCGACGAAACCCATGACCAGGAAGACCTCAGCTACTTGCCAGAGCCACCTAGTAATTTCGAGAGTGGCCCGTCGGCTGAAGCTCCAAACGAAAACTATTTTTACTGCCCCGGCCATTGGGAATTCCAATCGGATCGTCAAGAGTATTTCTGGCGATCAGGCCACTGGCACCCTCGTGAAAAAAACTGGATCTGGATTCCATCTCGTTATGTCTGGACTCCTCGCGGGTGCGTCTATCGACGTGGCTATTGGGATTATGAATTTGAAAAACGAGGTACAGTCTTCGCCCCAGTCGCCTTTGCTGACAATCGACACTTTCATGACTCTTATCGCTACCGCCCGGATTACTGCATTGACACAGGTGCAAACTTTTTCGTCCATCTCTTTTTCCGGGACAACTGCAGCCAGTATTATTTTGGCGATTACTACGAGCAGCAAATTAACAACAACCATTACCACTCCTGGGTAAACCGCCGAAATCTCCATGACCAATACGACCCGCTCATGGCCCATTACTGCGGACGTAGTCATCGCTATAACGACTTTCCTCTTTTGAATTGGATCGACACCCAACACCGGTACTACGAAACCTATCGCAACTTGCGCCCTCAGATTTCCCTGAGTGCACACATCAATCTGACTGGCTCATCGAGACACCACGATCGCGTTCATGACGACTATTTCCGCCGCTCGAAACTAGCCAATCGCTACGGCGATCGCAACCAAGATAACGGCCACCATGACGGACATGACCACGGCACTGACCGCGGCCATGCTGGAAATCAAACGCCACGAACCAGGGGAAAAGACAATCGTTCATCCCAACCAATCCGCGTTAATGATCGCGATCATCGGCAGCATGTTGAAGCCAGTGAAATCGCAAAACAAAAATCAGACCGTCGAAAAAAATCAGAAGAAAGATCTGCTGCAACCCGCCTTGCAGCTGATGAAGCGCGAGCGAAAGCTGCCCAAAAGCAGCGCGAGCGGGATCTGGAAAAACAAAACCGAGATCTCGAACGTGAACAAAAGCTGGCTGAAATCAAGCAAAAATCAGTCCAGAACAAGTTAGCTCGCGAAACCCGATCTGCCGAGTTAAAACGCAAACTAGAGCTGGAAAGGCAAGCCAAATCGCAGAAGAAATTGACACCCTCTCAAACCGCGTCTTCAAATACTCGACCGCCGACCAATAGTACGTCTCGCGCTCAACAAAGAGAAATTGAAAAAATCGCGAAGAAGAAGGCAGATGAACTCAAGCGTGCTCAGCAACAGCGAATTCTCGCACAGCAACGGGCTGAACGGGATGAAAAATTAAGAATCGCGAGCGAGGCACACGAACGGTCTAAAAGAATGCGTGACGCTCAAGCGAATGCCGAGCGGGAACGAAGTCGCGCAGCTACTCAACAAAAGATCGCTGAATCAAAACGAGCTGCTCAAGTTAAGGATCAGCAAAGAGCGGCTGAGAAAGCACAGCGAGATCGCGAGGCGGCCAGTCGCCGGGCGCAACTTCAAGAAAGACTGGCACAAGAAAAATTGCAACGAGCCGCGAAAGACCGGGCCAAAGAGGCGCAACGCCAAGCAGACAAAGCTCGTCGTGATCGAGAAACCCAGCAACGGCGAGCAGCTACACAAGCGAAAAAAGAGAATCGAAAGAACAAATAAACCCGAATCAATAGCAACGGATCAGCACACGATTGCAGGTTTCTATGAATGAAAACGACGTTCGATCTCGTCGAGGTCGACGCCAAAGACATTCACGGCAACCTGTGATAGTGTCTGCCGATCGCCTTCCATACGAATCGTGCGGTGAAGATGGGTGTAAGATTCACCTGCCTTAAGGGCTAAGGCTGGGCTAATCGTTTCCAACTCAAAAAATCCACCCAATTGGCCACCTGACTCATTGGGGCCGTCGTTGTAGCAATTGATGACGTCTCCAGAATAAGGTTCCTTTTGAATTTCCCAAAGGTTATTGTTGTAACCATGGGGCGCTGTTTGGGGTAAATTGAATTGAACTACCGACAAAACACCACGATCCCGATCCCAACTACCGAGATATGGCTCAACCCGCTGGTAGGTCAGCCCGAGTTTACTTCGCATTTTTCCATCACCAAGGAAATACAGCATCCCGCCAGCAGCATCAACCTGCAGTCGTGATTGATCGAGCTTCCCGAAATAGTCAGCGTTTACAGTGGGACCCAATTCACTCTCATCACCAACTTTAAATGGCACCAACAACGTCGCCCCGGCAGCCGGCTTGTTCATGCACAACATCCAAATCCCAATTAAGCCGGTGTCCAATTCCCAGGGCGTTTCGCCAATGTTACCCAGTCGATTTTGGCTCTCATGTGCCGCAACGGATAGACCCTCCAAAGAGCACCCAAGATGTTCCGCCGCGATCGCAGAATCTAGCAAAGTCACCTTGCGTTCCATTTTCAGATTAAATTCAAACTGACTCCAATTTTTCAGTTTGGCAGTCCGTCCGAATGATGCAGAATTCTGGTCGTGGGCAGTTAATTGAAACGGTTCGGTGTCTAAGCACGCCGGCGTCCGCCAGTTCTCATAGAGCATCTCCACGTGAGGATCAAAAAACACCGAATACTGACCACCTTCGGGGGAGATCCACATTCGGTCTTCACCGCCGTAGAGATTGATTTGAGAATCGCTGTTCCCGGCAGCAATCGCATCGTAATTCAAATATCCATAACTAGTACCGGACATTCCTGATGAAGTGGAGGTCATTGTTCGACCTTGATACGCGGGCACAACAATTGCCGAAGCCCCCTCTGAATTGGACAAAACAATCGTCATTACGTGACGATTGAGAAATTCAAGATCCTGCCCAAACGTGTTTTCATTCATCAAAGTTTACATCTCTTTAGGTTTACCGCTGACATCGTACCGCATCAAACCGAAGTAAAAAAAAGAAAAAATTGCAATTGGAATTGCCGAGAGAAATATGTATGAAACCAAAGAGCCACCCAAAATCCCAAACGAGAGAATCGTCAACCACGCCCACCACGTGTCCCGCATAAGCCCCTGATAACGTCGCACATTAGCTCCAAGTTAATTTTGCCGAAATTAAATCCACTGTCCTGCAGATTGTTTACCGACCTCGCAGAACATCCGCAACACAGTCTCCCCCGGAATCATCGAACTCAAGCTGAATTGCTTGTGATCTGACCCGATTAACACTTAACCCGACTAACGCTTAACCCGCGCACTATCTCCGGCCATCAACGCCTCGACTTCCTCGACGCTGGCCATCGTCGTATCTCCATGAGTCGTCATTGCCAAAGCCCCGTGAGCAGCTCCATACTCAACCGCTTGTTGAGGATCGCCTGTTTTAAGGAATCCGTAAATCAAACCCGATGCAAAACTATCGCCGCCTCCCACTCGATCAAATATTTCAAGGTTCTTTCGATGAACTGCCTGACATAAATTTCCATCGCTCCAACAAAGTGCCCCCCAATCATTAATCGATGCCGTTTTGACGGTTCTTAATGTAGTCGCAATCGCCTGGAAATTTGGAAAATCAGAGATCGCCTGCTCAATCATTTTTTTGTAACCCTCGATCGGTAACTCTTTCATTTGCTCATCGAGCCCCTCAACGTTCAGACCTAGGCAAGCGGTAAAATCCTCTTCGTTGCCGATCATGACATCGACGAATGGCGCTAGCGAACGATTCACGCGCTGACAACTCTCTTTCCCACCAAAAGCTGACCAAAGTGAACTGCGAAAATTCAGATCGTAAGAAGTTACGGTGCCATGCTTCTTTGCACACTGTAACGCCTCGGCGATCACTTCCGGAGTCGTTTCTGAAAGTGCTGCATAGATCCCACCGGTATGAAACCAACGAACCCCCAGTTCGCCAAAGATGTATTCCCAGTCAATATCACCCGGTTTTAATTGAGATGCCGCCGTTGCACCGCGATCGGAAGTCCCCAGCGCCGCGCGAACTCCATAACCACGCTCCGTAAAATTCAAACCGTTTCGGCACGAACGACCAACTCCGTCAAACTCCATCCATTTAACGAATTCCATATCCACACCACCGGTGAGAATTAAATTCTCTAGCAAACGCCCCACTTCGTTTTTGGCAAAAGCTGAAACGAGCCCCGCCCGTAGTCCAAAACAACGGCGCAATCCGCGAGCCACATTGTACTCGCCGCCTCCCTCCCAGACATCAAAACTGCGAGCCGTTCGTACGCGACCATCGGCCGGATCAAGCCGCAACATCACTTCACCTAAAGATAAAATATCGAATCGACACGCGTCTGTGGATTTAAATTGCATGGAATTATCAAAACTAAAACAGGAGCAAAACGAATAAATTCAATTAGAAACTTCTCACTTGAGAGAGACAGATTTTACACAAATATGCCCCCCTCAACACCGCATACGAAGACACCCAGCTGAAAATTCTGTTGGATTTAAAAAATATCTGACGGGTCCTTACAAACAGAATTTTTTTAGCAACGGTTCTCACCGGAATTCCCCGCCCTTAACCCAAAACACCATTTACGAATTTCCATCGTTTTAAGAAATATATTAGAATGCTGGCTTAACGGAGAACCAAACGTTAACTCTACTCGGCAAACCCGCGACAACTCGCAGATAATTTTAGGTATGACGGTGAACCGGGAATCACCGATAATTGGATTTAACCTGCTTACAGCAGTCTCGTTTTGGAAGCGGTGAAAAGAATTTCACAAAATCCACCATTGCTTTTGCTTTGCAAACCCAATTAAGTAATTTCCCTCAGGTACCTTTTGACAAGCGCCTCTGTAACTTCCTTACCCAAACGCAAAAAAGACAGTCATGGCCATTCAATTTCCTTGCACGCACTGCAAGACCATTCTTCGAATTGAAGAAAGGCACATTGGCAAACAGGCGAGATGCCCGCAATGTCAAACGCTAAATCTTGTCATGGAAAACATGCAGTTTCCCGAAAACGAATCCGAACGGGAGGCCCCCACGACGCCGATTCTTAACCCCTACTCGTCGGATTTCCCCACCACCTCCTCAACGTCAACTCGAAACCAGCAACCTCACAGAGCGGGATTAATTTTAGCGTTAGGGATCGCCTCTTTAGCCTGTAATTTTTGCTTCATCCCCGGTATTCTGGCTTGGATACTAGGCAAACAAGACATGCGAAAAATGGATCAGGGGGTCATGGACTCTGAGGGACGCGCGATGACGCAAGTAGGAATGATCATGGGAATGGTGATTACTTTACTCTGCATCTTAAGCTTGGCAGCCTGGTTGCTGTTGATGATCGCACTTGCTGTCGTTTAGCCAAATCCAAGTTCAAGTGCTTGCCTTCAATTGCAAAATCACACTTTTCCAATCGACACCGGGGACTTCGTATTCTGTCAACACACGCACATCAACTTGCTTAAGCAACTCCAGTTCATCGGCTTCGGCTTTCTCTTTGAGCCACTGCGGCCCCTTAACTGCCAAAAGCCGGCCAAGTGACGGCCAGCAATCAGAGAACCAGGTGCCCATTTTTTTCAAGGGACCAACAGCTCGAGCGATGGAATAGTCATATCGAAAATCTTCTAACAGCTCTTCCGCACGACAATGGTAGATCTCCACGCTGGCGTTAATAACCTCTGCGATTTCACCCAAGGCAGCAGCTTTTTTCCCTACCGAATCAGTTAGCGATATCTTCAAATCCGGCCGCAGCACGGATAACACTAAACCAGGCACCCCTCCACCAGAACCAATATCCAGTACCTCCTTGCCCTCGGGGATTAGCTTGGATAGCTCAATCGTATCGAGCAGATCGCGAGTAACAAACAGCTCGTGGGTAGTGTGTCGCGTCAGGTTTAGATCCTGATTGATTTCCCACAAAGCCTGGCAGTAATGTTTAAGCCGTGGATATGCCTCAAACGGAACCTCCAACTCGTACATCTCAATTGTTTTTTTTAAACTAGCCACAAATTTATTTTACCTTAATTTTGGTTGATCATTGCCGGCACACTTTAACAGAATCCTGAACAATCTGAAATCGCTCGCGGCCACCCTTTTACCGATACATTCATCACTCTCACGCAAAAGCGTTGACAATCACTCCTCACTCGAAGTCTCTTCCGCTTCCCTGCCACATGACCAACAACAGTGAAACCCCGCGTCAACGTCTGCTCCACACAGGCATCTCCATGCTGGAATCAAAACCTCCGATGCAGCCGGTATCTCGCGAATGATGACCATAGCCGTCTCAACCTGGCTTGCGTGAACATAAACCGAAACCAGTTCGAGCCCTGTCTCATTCATGACGTCTCCTACCACTACCGCCCTAACTCCATTTGCCTCGAGCAAAATCCGAAGGGAATGGGCTGAAATGGAACTACTGAATCCCGCTACCTGAGCGAGTTGATCCGGTGCTCTCATCTAATCTAGACCATGGCTGAAAAACAGGACATTCCCATTGCGGCCGCCGCAACCGATTGCTCAATTAATTCCTCGGTTATTCGAGTTTCAGCATCTGTAAAGAAACGCGTCAGATGAAAAAAGATGGGAGCAGAGAAACAAATCGAGTCAATTCGATCCAATACTCCTGCGTGCCCCATAACTAACGTGCCATGCTCTTTGACTCCCCGGTCTCTTTTAATAGCTGACATTGTCATGCTCCCGGAGGATGCCATGATACTGATGATCAGCGCCATAAATCCAGCGCCCCACCACGTAAACGGCGTAACCGGCAAGACAACTTGAATGACCATGCCGACCAAACTGGTGCAGCAGGCAGCACCAAGCAACCCCTCCCAAGTCTTGGTTGCATTGACTGCAGGTGCAATCACGTGGCGTCCAAACAAGCGATCCCAAAGAAAATGCAAAATATCACTAACTTGTACCATCGCGATGAAGAAGAACAGCAATCCGTAAGTATCGCTTTCCCATAGCTTCCAATCACTCGTGGCCGAATCCCATTTCGCGAGTTTCAAATTTAATAAGGCAGCCGCGTGACTCAACGAGTAAACACAAATCAACAATCCAAATTGAATCTTAGCCGTCCGCTCAAGGAATCGCTTATGATCGCCAGCAAAAGCAATCCTCGCAGGAATAAAGAGCGACGCGTATACCGGAATCACGATGGTAAATAAATCGTAATTATCAATTCCCACCAAAACATACTGCAGTGGTGTAAAACCAAACAAGACCCAAAACAACGTCCGATGATCTCCGCGGCGAGTTGGCGTCATCGTTATAAATTCACGAAGCGCCCAAAAAGAAACAAAGCCGAACAGAGCAATCGTCACACTGCGATGCAACATCAACGCAATGACGAGCATCACACAAATCGTCAACCAAGATGTGACGCGCTTGTTAAAATTCCGAAGGATCGCTGGATCGATGTGTGATTCAGGCTTCCGTTTTAAAGTTTGCCCGGCCGCTAACAAAGCTCCCAATGAAATTAGAACGAGCAACACCAAACCTATTGTCCAATTCCCCGGTACGTCCACCAAGGAAGATGCGGTTTCGTTCTGAATCGCAAGTAAGTTTGTAAGCGTCGCGTCAATCACATTTCACGTCATCATTTTTGTCAGATCAATTTATGGCTCAGCCACGAAGACAGTGGCGATGCTTAGATTATGCGATTGGTTTCGGTGGATTGATAGGCATTCCAACGATAACCTTCCCAAGAAATCAAGAATCTTTCATTTTAAGTACCGACTTTCGGGCTCGCTGCAGAAATTCCGCTTTGCTCTCACCTGATTCAAGCCAAATTGGTGCTCCAATTGAGATACAACTCAAAAGTGGTACCGGCAGAAATTCACCTTTAGGCATCACGCGGTTTAGGTTATCGATGTAAACGGGCATCAATTCTAAATCAGGCCTCTTTTTAGCCAGGTGGAATAGACCACTCTTAAATTCGCCCATCTTGCCCGACAAATTACGACTACCCTCAGGAAACACAATTAGCGAATTAACGTCCCCGATTTCTCTCAACATCATGTCGATAGGGCTGTTATGCACTTTGATCTTCTTTCGATCAATTAGCAAGACATTGAAAACAGTCGCCATGTAGCGTCGAACTGGACCGCTCTGCCAGTAATCCACCGCCGCAACTGGTCGAGTCAAATTACGAATATTTTTAGGAAGCGAAGCCCATAAAACCAGCGCGTCTAGATGGCTGGTGTGATTAGCAAAATAGATTCGCTGGCAGGTCTCCGGCTCACAACCAATCCAGCGCACGGTCGCCCCGCTCAGCACTTTCGCGAGTGCTGCCAACACAGGAACCGTGACTTGCTTCATCCAAATTCACCCTAAACAATCAACATCCAATAGTCCTGAATATCCCAGCATTGTTCTTAAGATACAAGCGATTTCAAGACCAAGATTCCACTTCTCGACTCAATTACCCAAAGCAATGATGAATTCAATGTGGCCCAGGTACTGAATTCGCTTCGGAAACATTTCTGCCTCACTCACTGGACCGACGGATGCTGGTAGGTGTTCGGCATCAAATTGATCTCTCCAAGCGGCACTCCAGGCATTGGTTTCGCAGGTGGGGATTCCAATTTAGATTTGTCAAACTCACCGCCTGAATAATCAAATCGTTTGACCCGGGCAAACCGCGGATCATAGGTCATCCAGTTTTTGAAACGGGAGAAATTTGGGTCACCGTGAATTCTCTGGATATGAAATTCATCCAAACCAATTTCATTCCACCCCTGATAGGCTGAGCAGGCACCCAAAAAACCAGCCTCTTTCAACATCGCAAATACATTTGCATTTAAATTGGGATGCAAGCCATAAGGAAATGCAAAGTACCTAACCTTACGCCCAATGGCAGACTCAAGTTCTCTCGAAGATGCGATGACTTCATCGATTAAGGTTTTTTCACAAGTCACCTTGCCGAGATCAAGATGGGACCGGGTATGCGCGCCAATTTCTACTCCCGCCAGATCAAGCGCCCGCAGGGATTCAACGGAGTTGGTTGGCAGAGGTTTTTGAATTTTCAAATCATGCTCGAAAGCTTGCTGGTGAAGCGTGTGCTTCGTGGTAACAAAATAAGTTACCGGAATTCGCCTTTCAATCAGCATCGGTAAAGCGAAATCACAGTTGTCTGAATATCCATCATCAAATGTAATCGCGACCGTTGGACGTTTATTGAAACCGCTGCGGATCCGACGCTGGCACTCTTGCAGGTCAACGATTTCAAAATGATCCTGCAGCCAATCAATTTGCCGCTGGAAATCATCACATCCAATCGTCCAGGGATTTTGATGATCATCAGCTACGCGATGGTAAAACAAAGCCAAAACCGGGACTTGTCCTGAACGCGCCATGCGGCGGTGCATCGACCACCGATAAGGCCACGACGCAAACCGATAAGCGTCAATAAGTTTGGATTTCCAGTGTGTCATATTGCAAAATCAGGCCGGATTATATCAGCATCATTGACCTTGCCAAACAGACAGAGCGCCCGAATTTCAAGAGTCCGTTGAAGTGTTAGTCATGAATTGTCATCGTCCAATGGTATCTTGGGGTTCGACTAAGAATTCCTGACACACAACCCTCAAAATCCAAGTAATCCGAACTCGATGGTGATGTTTGGCGTCCGGCGTCCCGGATCGGTAACCAACCGAACGTAGCAACGAGCCTGATGAGTCAATCAGAACCCATTGTCCGTCAGAACCCATTGTCCGCGAACTCCACCTCGACGGCGA
>JAALLA010000107.1:0-2855 GCA_011087765.1 Pirellulaceae bacterium | reverse complement strand
TCAGAACCCATTGTCCGTCAGAACCCATTGTCCGCGAACTCCACCTCGACGGCGAAACGGGCAAGAACCCCAACCTACTCCGATCACAGCTCAATTCTCAGCAGCCAATTGCATTGCGCAAACCTGCGGACTGGCAACCTCATTGTAGGTCAATGACTAACTACGGAGCGTCCACCCGGACAAGCTCAATTTCATAGATAAACGGGCACAGCTTCCCCGTCACAAACATTCGCGGAGGCCGATCCTGGGTGACTGCAATTCCGTTGAGAACACCATCGGCAGGACGCTCGCTCATTGGCCACAGACCGGCGAGATCAATAATGCCAACGACTTGGCCCGTGTTGATATCGATTTCGTAAATGAGATCGTATTGATATCGATTGGCATAGACTTTTCCGCCTGCATATTCCAATTCGTTGAGTTGCCCCACATAGACACCGCCCTCTCTCAAAACGCGAAGCGAATTTTTCACCTCAAAAGTATCGGGATCAATAAATTTTAAAACGGAACTGCCGTCACTCAAAATCAACTCGTTACCGTTAGTCGCCAATCCCCACCCTTGCCCCGAGTAGCTGAATTCTTCAATTGGATTTAAATCCATGTCATAGACTAACGCCTTTCCAGCTTTCCAAGTCAGCTGGATTAGGCGATCTCCGAACTGCACCATTCCCTCGCCAAACAAATTATCGTCAAGCGGGTGTTGCAAAAGCACCTCCCCCGTTTCGAGATCTATCTTGCGAACCGTTGACTCTCCATACCGTCCAGTACTTTCCCACAAAAATCCGTCGTGGAAGAGCAAACCCTGAGTAAATGCCTTCTCATCGTGTGGGTATTTCTTGATTAGCTTAAACGTATAACGAGGAGATGTGTCGTTTTGTCGAAGCCATACAGCAAGGTAGGTCCCTCCGACGGAAATCACCAAAAACAACACAATCAAACTCCAGCGCATCGGACGCTGCCCCGTACTGCTGATTGTTTTCGGTGCTACTGGAACTTCAACTGCGGGAGGAAAGCCAGTTCGTCGTTTAGGTTTTTTCTTTGCCATTCAATCAACAATCAAAAAGTTACTAATCATTTTCATCAGCCAGAGTTGCTATCGGTATCAATCGATTTCGCAGCAGCATCGTACTCCCCGCCACAAGACCAACAAACACCAAATCCTTCATCAACTTCCGCACCACAGGAACAATTCCAGGCTGGAATTTCATCTTCGGGCTCTTCGTCCAACTCCGCAACGATCGCCTGAGAGGCTTCGAGGTCTTTTTGGTAGACAATAATTTCAATTTCGTTCGGGCCATCCAACGCGGCACCGAATGCCGAACCCTCCATGCCACTGATAAAAACGGGGATGCCGCTTCCCTCAAGCGCGGCTTTGTAAAAACCAGCGTCAACTTCCGTTTCAGTTACCATCAAACGCGCCATCGGTTTCTCTTCCATTCTTTGCTCCAAGAAATCAATCAAAATCCGCATCCAAAACGAGTTTAATGGGTTCTGAAGATTTAGCTATCATTTTCCTTCGCCCAAAGTGAAGCTGGCAGCTCAATTGATTGAGTCAGCCCATCGATCTCCTGAATTTCCTCATCTGAAAAATGCAAATTTTCAAGGGCGGCACAGTTCTCTAATATTTGCTCTGGGCGACTCGCTCCGCACAGCACACTGGTAACTTGCGGCAAACGCAAAATCCACGACACAGCCATCTGAGCAAGCGTTTGCCCTCGATTTAAAGCAAGTGTATTGAGATTGGAAACAACCTCTAAGACCTCGGTTCGCAACTCCTCCGGACGCAACGTGCTGGGGGAATTTGCCGCGCGAGAGCCGTCCGGAATTTCAGATAAATATTTATCCGTGAGCAAACCTTGATAAAGTGGACAGAATGCAATCATCCCCATCCCCTGCTCCTCACAGGCACCCGCGAGACGATCCTCAATCCAACGATTAAACAGGGAATAATTCGGCTGGTGAATTAACAAACGCTCCCATCCATTAGCCCGGCAAATTTCCACCGCTTCTTCCGTCTGCTGTGTCGAATAACTAGATATCCCAATATACAACGCCTTGCCTTGCTGAACGGCGGTATTCAATGCCCCGAGGGTCTCCTCCAAAGGTGTGTCGGGATCGAAACGGTGACTATAGAAAATATCAAAGTAATCGACGTCCACCCGACGCAACGACTGGTCGAGACTGGCCAGCAGATACTTACGCGAACCCCACTCTCCGTAGGGCCCCGGCCACATGTCATAGCCAGCCTTTGAGGATATTAATATTTCATCCCTTGGCAGGTCCTTCAATATGAGGCCGACGTTCTGTTCGGCGCTTCCATAAGGCGGTCCGTAATTATTGGCCAAATCAAAATGAGTGATTCCGGCATCAAACGCGGTGTAGATCATTTGACGCTGATTTTCGGTCGGAGCGCTACCGCCAAAATTGTGCCAACAGCCAAGCGTCACCGCTGGTAGTTTCAGTCCAGACCGACCACATCGCCTGTAAACCATGCGCCCGTCGTATCGGTTAATATCCGGTTGATAAGATTTCAAGTTACTCTTCTCCGCAGCCAAGCGATCATTGTTAAAACTTCTATTTTCTATCGAACGCCCGCTTTAACAAGCCGCCTTGTCAATTTTGAAATCAAGTTGTTAACCGCGGGTTGGCTCGATAAAATTTGATTCCGGTAACAGCCACTCACATACGCTTCCACTCACTGTTTCACACTTCGGCAATCCTTTGACTCCGCACCGCATTTTGATCGCAACCGATTTACCGTTTTGGCGGCGATCGACCGGCGCTGAACAACGAATCGCGCGCCTTGTAGAATTCCTGAGTCAATCCGGATACACCGTCCGTATTTTTTTTCTGTG
>JAALLA010000106.1:11255-15131 GCA_011087765.1 Pirellulaceae bacterium | reverse complement strand
GACAAGCTGGAAAGCACTCCAATCAGCAATTCCCCCGAGTCAATGATTGAGGTCCTTTCTGTTGTCAATTCCGATCAGGCTGTAGGGCCTTTATTCAAATTACTAAAGACAATGCCCGGGCAGAAAAACGAACAGAAAATCATTCAGCTCATTGGCAACCGCGGCAATTCAAGCCAATTGAAACAACTCTTCGAATACGGCCTCGCAAATCCCAAGCTCACAACTGCGGTGAATGCAACCTTACTGGATGCTGCAAAGAAACGGAAAGTTCGCGTGGCCTTTGAACCAGAAGCATTGAAATCTAAATTTAAAAAAATCCCGGCTACCATGAATCTTGCCGGTGCCTGGAGAATCAAACCGCTTCAAAATGATCTTAAAACCGTTGCGCTTGATTCAAACAAAATCCCAAAAAACTTCCGCTTACAAGCGATCATGGGCCTCGCTGCATTCGGAGACACTAAGACGTTAGCAATGATTGCGAGCGACCCTAAACAAGACAAAGCAATAGTTGCGCCTACACTCAAATTACTTGCCGGTGTCAATACACAATTGTCAGCGAAACTAACCACTCAATTCTTACGTCAACTTTCGGCAGACGAACTGAAACAGTATTACAGCATCATCGAAGTATTTATCAACCGAAAAAACGGAGTCGCGGAACTGGTCAAGGAATTTCGCAACCTCGAACTAAATGGACAATCTCAGCAAGCACTCGTAACACTACTGAACAAATCCGGCCAGCGAGCCAAGCCGCTATCAGACGCAATTGGAGCAATACAAAACCGGAAAATTAAGATGAAATTTTCT
This sequence comes from Pirellulaceae bacterium, assembly GCA_011087765.1. Classification (GTDB taxonomy): domain Bacteria; phylum Planctomycetota; class Planctomycetia; order Pirellulales; family Pirellulaceae; genus Mariniblastus. The sequence goes on along the minus strand of JAALLA010000106.1, from coordinate 14,324 downwards.
AAAGCGGAATTAAACGCATTGATTAAAGAAGTTGAGCAAACCGGAAACGCGTCGCGCGGCGAAACCGTTTATCGGCGCAGCAACCTAAACTGTATTAAGTGCCATGCCATCGGAGGAAGTGGTGGAATTGTTGGCCCCGATTTGATCTCCCTCGGGGCAAGCTCCCCAATGGACTACATCATCGAATCGCTTGTCGATCCGAACTCAAAGATCAAAGAAGGCTATCACACGACAACCATACTCACTGACGATGGCCGCCTATTTTCTGGAAAACTGATTAGCCAATCCGACACTCAAGTCACCCTTCGCGATGCCGAAAACAAAGAACTGGTTTTTTCTGATGAAGAAATAGAAGAACAGAAAATCAGCAACCAATCGCTAATGCCGACCGACGCCGTCGCGACGCTGGACCGGGTTGATTTTCTAGATCTTGTTCGCTTTCTCTCCGAACTTGGCAAGGAAGGCCCCTATCGAATCTCGCCGGAAGCCTGGGTGAGACGGTGGACCACCTCTGATAATCAAGTCGTCTACAGTCGAGTCAACGGCTCACTTCCTATGGCGGATATAAAAGGAAACACCGTCACTTTTGAGTTTGAGGTCATTCGAGCAGGAACCATTGGCATTGGTGTAGAAAACGGGACGGGGCTCCGAATAACTCTCGATGGAGAAAAAGACAACCTTCAGGCAACGCGGATAATCAAGGATCTAAAGCCGGGGAAACACAGACTTCACCTACAACTTAACGGCAAGAAGAACCGTGCCCCCCTCCGTGTACGTCTCCTCGAATTGCCAAATTCCTCGGGAAAAGCGAGTTTAGTGAATTAAGCACCCTTGCTCCCCCCTCTTCCAGGGAGCCATCAAAAAAAAAGCTCGTTTTTCCTGATATTCAAATATTCTGGCGGAAATTCGCCACCAAAAGCAAGATTTTGATTAAACTAAAATGACGATTATAACGGCTTTTTTGACCACGATTCCCCGTCAATGATGGCTCCTTTTTTCAAATCACAGGGATATGATTTCCGATGCCCACTCCCCAATCTTCTCAAAGCGACAATCGACAAGGCAACAAATCGAACTTCAGCACGGTACTGCGTGATGGCTTTCGTCGTTATTGGTTTGTAGCCTTGCCCGCGATCATGCTCAACATCGGTTTAACACTGGACCATGTACTGGCGACCAACAACGGTAAGGCGTACAGCGCGCGGACCCAATTGCTCGTTGCGGAAACCGAGAACTCACTGCAGCAACAAGACGAAGAACCTATCAGCGATTTGATTAACACCCACTGGATTACGACCAACGAAAAAGGGCATCTTGACGGTCGAATCTCAAGCATCGAACCACGTAGTTCAATCACGATTCCAATTGGCAAACTTAAAATCTCATTGCTGCAAAATGGTGTCACGATCAGAGAAGGTTCCACAAACTATGACGGGAAGTTCACGCTTCAGGACGTCGACCCGGGAATTTATACTCTCTTGGGTGCCGGTCAAAATGGCTTTCTTGCTTATGGTGTTAATGTTCTGCCAAAAATCAAAGCCAAGGAGCTAACTCAATTTAACCAGGGCTTAAATTACGCAGGTCGAGTAAAAGCCTATTACGTTTCCCACTTTAATGTCCCAGCTAACACCGTCATTTCCGAGGGACTTCAAATTGACGCTGCCGCGGTACCACCAGAGTTCCAGACCTTGCAGCGAATCAGCCAAAACTATCTTCCCGAAAATAATGCAGTAGAAATCGACGAAGATTCAGATGATGTCACATCGGTTGGCGATTCAACAGAAATTGCATCTGGATTTAGCCATCCGCTCACAGCCGACGGCAGCTTCGCCGGCAGTGTACAACCGATAGCAACCACAGATGGAACTCCAGGGAAATTATCAGAAATGAATGTTTTCCTGATCCAGGATGATATCGAAATAGCGAGAATCGCCATTGAACCGAATGGAAAATTCGAAATCGAAGATATCGACCCAGGTGTTTACAGTCTGATTATCGCCGGCAAAGACGGTTTCGCAGCAAGGTCAATTCGATTAACGAGTCAAGCTGCAGTGTCTGTGACTAACTTACAAACCACCGACAGCAAAACCCATTTTGTTTCGAACCGACCTGATCTCGCAACCCCGCGTCGAAATGGGCTATCCGTCTCCTTTATCACAAATCCCAAAGACATCGCGGTCGTCAAACAGCAAGTGTCCGACGTGGTCAACATGCGGCAACAAATGTTTGCCGCGCAGGGTGGCGGCAACAATAATAACAATTCAAATGCAAACTCAAGTTCTGCTCCAGCCGGCATGTCTCAAGCCCCCGGCAATTCCAATTTCGCAAACAGTGCGAACAATTTTCAACCCGCCGGCAACTCCGGGGGCGGAGGTGGAGGGGGCAACGGATTTTCGGGCGGATCTAGCGCCGGAGGTTTAATTGGCATCGCAGCATTGGCCGTCGGCACAACGGCGTTGGCCACTCAAGACGACGATAAACCGACGCCTCCACAATCACCTGTCTCGCCACTGGACTGATGACACGTAATAACCAGAGAAACGGGAGCAACAATGACCCATAATTGCTCCCGTTTAGCTGGCGGCTTTTCTTGACATCATTTTTAACGGTAACAAAACCACCATGGGTTCTGATCCAAACAATTCCGGATCAAATGACGACGAAGCACCCGATCCCAAGAACGCGGATCACAGCCCACTTGAAATTGAGGCTGATGCGTCTGAAGTCGACAACGGTGAAGCAACCGTCAACTATGATCAGACGGTCAACCTTGAAAAGACTACAAGAAACGACGCAACGACGGCTGACGAGACACCAACCGTTGGCCCACAGGATATCACTGCCAATCTTTCAGCGACATCAGCAGAAGCGCTGCTACATGATGTCACAGTCCCGGAATCTGAACCTACCTCAAGTAACGCATCGGACCTCGAGGGCAGCGATTCCCTAAAACAAGTTTCTGACGCGACCGTCGATCAAACAGTTGATTCGAACGCAACTTCGATCAACAAAATATCCAGTCAAGATGCTGAATTCGATGCTGAATTTGATGTTGACCGAACGGCTACT
>JAALLA010000106.1:0-11245 GCA_011087765.1 Pirellulaceae bacterium | reverse complement strand
CCCCCCACCCCCCGCCCCCCCCCCCCCCGCCCCCCCACCGGGCCCCCCGCCCCCCCCTCCGTCCACCAACATATCCAGTCAAGATGCTGAATTTGTTGTTGACCGAACGGCTCCTTCGCTCAATCAAGTTCCACCTGAACGCGATCAAACGGAACAAAATGATGCGACACTTCCGAGTATTTCCTCAGCAAACCGTAGCGGCACTCGATTTGACCAAACGGCAATTGACCCTCAACGGAACAGAGACAAAGCCTCTGCCCAAAACAAGGATACGATCGGACGCTACCAAATCAAACGCTTATTGGGCGAGGGTACCTTTGGGAAAGTGTTTGAGGCTCGTGACCCACAACTCGATAGAATTGTGGCGATCAAAGTTGCGAAGGCAATTTCAGGACGCACACAAATCAAACGGTTCCTTCGCGAGGCCCGGGCGGCAGCTAAACTACGTCACCCCAACATCATCCCTGTCTATGAGTACGGACAGATCGACGGCGAAAACGTAATCGTTTACGAGTTTGTACAGGGAGCGACGCTCAAATCTTACATCAGTGATTCGGAGTCGCGCTCTCTTGAAAAAACGCTCAACATTATTCGGGAAATTGCTTCAGGCCTCGACTATGCTCATCAACAAGGCATCATCCATCGAGATATAAAACCGGACAATATCTTACTCGACCCGGAAGGGCACCCGCATATTGCAGACTTTGGATGTGCACGATCCATCGAAGACGACACCAACTTGACAATTGACGGTTCAATTCTTGGAACCCCAATGTACATGAGCCCCGAACAAGCTTCGGGCAAAGCGAATGAAGCCGATGGAAGAACTGATATCTGGAGCCTCGGAATCATGCTCTTCGAAATGGTTTCGGGTGAAAAACCGTTTAAAGGCCAGCTCTCGGATTTATTATTTGCGATCCGTAATAACGATGCTCCTCCATTGCGAAAAATTGATCGTGAGATTTCTGTCGACATCGAAACGATCTGCCAGAAATGTCTTACTCGCGACCTTGCCCAGCGATTTCAAACGGCCCAGACAGTTGCCGACGAACTGACGCGATATCTCAATGGCCAACCCATTGAGTCTCGCCGCATCGGCCCACTCGCCCGCGGCTGGATGTGGGCTAAACGAAACCAGACGATTGCAAGCTTGGCAACCGCGACTGTGGCCACCCTCTTGATCGGGACAGTTGTTTCAGCTTCGTTCGCCATCTCAGCGTATCGTGAGAAGCAGGCGCGTGCAGAAACTCAACTGCAATCCATAACCACCGCGCAAGCGACTCAGTTGCCACAAATATTTGAAGATCTCGTACCACTTAAAAATTCGATTGTTGACAACCTTTCTAACCGACTGGATCAATACAACGAAAACACGACTCCCAAAATGCGACTGACCATGGCGATGCTCGCACTTGAAGATGACCCAGTTCGTAAAAACAAACTGGCAGTCGAACTGATTGAGTTTCTGTTAAACGCCGATGCGGAAGATTTTTATGTTTGCAGGAATCTCTTACTCCCCTATAAAGCCTCAATCACCCCGACACTGTGGAAGGAATTGAACGACCCGAATGGTGAAAATTCGAGAGACCGGCGGCTTCGAGCCTGTGCCGCGTTAGCGAGCTACTCCCCCGGCGCCTCAGAGTGGGAAGACTTGGCTGCCGACATTACCGGGATTTTAACTTCGGTCGACGCAATTGAAACAAGCCGATGGATTGATGCCTTTGAGCCCATCAAGGGAGCCTTGCAAATGCCATTGCACAAGGCCTTTTACAGGCGAGACAACAACTACCAAGATCAATCCCGACGGGCCGCCGCAATCATTGGAAGTCTTTACAGTGATGATGTGGATACACTGGTTGATCTAATCGCCAGTGCAGCACCAGAACAAATCCCTTTTCTGAAAGCGGCACTGGCTGGCAACAACCTCGCCGCTATCCAAAAAATTGAACTAGCAATCGACGATTATCAACCAAACGAAAAGTCGGATACCAACGCTGCCACCGCAAAAGCAAACTTGGCCACCGTCGCTATTCAACTCAAGTCTAAAAACCAATGGAAGCTGCTCGCCGACCGCTCCGACCCTTCGGAAGCGCACGCTTTAATTCAGCGTCTTTCACGAAGCTCGACCTCATCTGAATACCTCTTACCGATAATTTCCAATTGGCAATCCCAGTCAGCGGACGAACTTGCAGGCGTCTTGATGGCGCTCAACTTGTATCAGCCCAACCAAATATTTGACGCAGAGAAAGAGAAATTAACCACACCACTCTCTGAAATTTTCTTAAAACACCCCGACGCCAGAGTTCATTCTTGCGCTCGCCTATTGCTACTCAACTGGGACTACCAAGAAGAACTTAACGAATGGGAAACCGGTTTACGCAGCCAGGACCCCAAGCCCAATATGAATTGGCATGTCGATCTGATGGGTAACACGTTTGCAATTTTTGATTCTATTTCCAGCTTCCAAATGGGATTAAATCGCAATGCCACCTACGAACCTCCGTTTGACAAAGATCTAGTTTCCGATGAGCCCTTTCATCAAAAAGCAATCCCTCGGCGATTTGGGATTTGTATCTTCGAGGTCACTCATCATCAATTTCTAGAATTTGAAGAACACCTGCTGGAATTTTACAAAAACAAACTGACCCAATTAGAAGCCACGATCGCCAATCAAAAAACAGAGGATTCTGCCTCACCTCAAAATCCGGAAGCGGATGAAAAACTCATTCAACTTGAGAGATCGAAAAAACAATACAGTGCGAGATTGCGGGAAATCAATCGTCAGAAAAAGAAACGAGCCAACGCAGATCCTCATTCGCCTGTCACCGACATTGACTGGTTTAAAAGTCTAGCCTATTGCCGATGGCTCAACGAAGAAAACAATCTCGATCAGACGTCACTGCCTGACATCGACGGCCTCGCTGCCATGAATGCTGACTTCCCCAAAATTGAACTTTTCTCCAACCAGGATGTTTTGGACAGCTATGGTTATCGGCTGCCGACAGCCAGTGAATGGGAATTTGCGTGCGGCGGAAAAATTGAAACGCTTTACCCATTTGGGAAGCACACGTCGTTTGCAAATCAATATGCATGGTATTTCAACAATGCTTCTACCCGTTCTCATCCGGTTGGAAAATTGCTTCCCGGACCAACTGGGCTGTTTGACATGCTTGGAAATGTTCACGAATGGTGTCTCGACTGGTACCGTCAAAAGCTCCCCAACTTACCCGAAGACCAAAAATCTTCGATTTACATCGATCATGGCGTCGACCACCGATCGCTGACCTGTGAGTTTCGTGGAGGCGCCTACGACTCACCTATTTCCGAAATCAGAATCAGCAAACGCGGACATACCAACCCGATCTTCGCTCAGGCAACGCTCGGCATGAGACTCGCGAGGACCTACCCACCGCTGCCTGAAACAGCAAAAAAACTTTCAGAATCGAATCAATGAGCGGCAAAGAAAAGCTGTAATTCTTAAGATTTGATCCGCATGTTCCCACTGGAATCTCTTTCCTCACTGGTTCGAATGCTGTCTGGGATAAAGAACCAACAAAGGCTAGAATACGGAATTACGTCCCCCTTCTTAACGCACGTTATCAATGTCACTTGTCTCAATCCGGGATCTATCCATAGGCTTTCGCGGGCCTGCGTTACTCGATTCCGTCAACTGCCAAATTGAACCTGGCCAGCGAATTGGTTTACTCGGCCGCAATGGAGCTGGCAAATCCACGCTGATGAACTTAATCAGCGGCAATCTCAAACCAGACAGTGGTGATATTATCATCGCCCCCAATGCCAATATTGCCAAACTTTCTCAAGATGTCCCTCAGGATGTCGCCGGCAGCATCCGCTCGATTGTCGCTACCGGGCTCAGAATAGACTCGCTTCCCGAAGAAGAACAATGGCGGTTTGAAAATGACATCGAACAAGTCCTTTCGCGAATGGAACTTAAGGGTGACAACTCATTTGAAACACTCTCATCAGGAATGAAGCGGCGAGTCCTTTTGGCCCGTGCTTTAGTCTCCAAACCCGATCTTCTTTTATTAGACGAACCGACAAACCATCTCGACATTTCAGCGATTGCCTGGCTTGAGTCCTTTCTGTTGAAGTTTAATAAATCATTGATGTTTGTCACTCACGACAGGATGTTTTTGCGAAAACTTGCGACCCGAATTCTAGAAATTGACCGCGGGCGAATCTTCGACTGGTCCTGTGATTACGATAGTTTTCTGGAAAGAAAAGACGCTGCCCTGGCCGCGGAGGAAAAGCAGAACGCTCTATTTGACAAGCGGCTTGCCGAAGAAGAAGTCTGGATACGAAAAGGCATCAAAGCTCGCAGAACTCGCAATGAAGGCCGCGTTCGGGCATTAAAGAAAATGCGAATCGAACGGAGTGATCGACGACAAAAACTTGGTACTTCGAACCTTCAAATCCAGGAAGCACAGCGCAGCGGCGCCCTTGTCGTGGAATGTAAAGATGTCAGTTTTGCCTACGACGACAAACCTATCTTTTCCAACTTCACCACTTCTATCATGCGTGAAGACAAAGTTGGAATCATTGGTTCCAACGGAGCGGGTAAATCGACGCTCCTGAAAGTCCTATTAGGGCTCGCCACCCCTACTGGCGGTAATATCAAAACTGGCACCAATTTGGAAATCGCCTATTTCGATCAATTGCGGGAACAACTCGATGGCGAAGCCACGGTCCAGGAAAATGTAGGCGACGGCTCCGATTCGATACTGATCAATGGCACCAAAAAACATGTGCTTGGCTATCTTCAGGATTTCTTATTTGCCCCGGAACGCGCTAGGACACAAGTGAAATTCCTCTCAGGTGGAGAACGCAATCGAATTTTACTGGCTCGACTATTCGCCAAACCGGCCAATGTGATCGTACTTGACGAACCAACCAACGACCTCGATGCAGAGACACTCGAACTACTCGAGGAGAAACTGGTTCAATTCACCGGAACCGTACTAATGGTCAGCCACGATCGAGCATTCTTAAACAATGTTGTCACCAGTACTCTCGTTTTTGAAGACGACGGATTAAGAGAATACGTTGGTGGATTTGATGACTGGCAACGTCAATCACAAAATCGCACTCCAACGCCTGATCGCTCCGTCGTAAATCAAAAGAATAAGGCCTCCGAAAAGGCGAAGACAAGCAAAACGGAACAGCCCAAAAAACTGAGCTATAAAGAGAAACGTGAGCTTGAAAAATTACCCTCAACAATTGAGCAATTGGAAAATCAAATCGCTGACATTCATACTCAAATGGGATTGCCCGATTTCTATCAAAAACCCGGTTCCGAAATTTCCAAAGTACAAACCAACTTAACGTCCCTCGAGAAGGAACTTAGCGCTGCATATTTACGATGGGAGACACTCGATCAGATTGCAACTTCCTAACTGCCGGCAGTTCTCCTTCTAAAAGTTCTTAATGCCGCATTAAACCCCGCAACCGCCACTAACGAGCCATCGATTTCATCCCCCGATGCCACAGTTACGATCTTAACCAATGTGTTGTAAACTCCATAACAACGAACCACTTCTTAATTTGAAATGAGGCTAACCGTGCACTCGATTATCAAACTAATTCTGATTCCAGTTTCGGTCATTTGCATCCTCTCTGCTAACGCAAACGGCCAACAGAGTTCTGAAGATGCTTCGAAGAACCTAACCAAATATGTAAAAGTAAAGCTGGAGGCTGATCTCAGCCACCTTTCCCAAAACCAGAAGAAGATGATTCCATTGTTAATTGAAGCTGCATCCGAAATGGATGAAGCTTTCTGGAAACAAGCTTATGGAGATCCGACAGAACTCAAGCAAACCGTCACATCAGAAGCTCTGAAAAAGCACATTGAAATCAATTACGGTCCGTGGGAGCGTCTGCAGGAGAATCGCCCGTTCATTTCCGGTCAAAGCGCTAAACCACTCGGAGCTAATTTTTACCCAAATGACATGAGCAAAGAAGAATTCGAAGCTGCGGTAATTGCTGCTCCGGAGCTTAAGGACCTGTACACCATGGTCCGCCGAAACCCGAAGACCAAGGAACTATACACCATCCCCTACAGCGACTTCTTTCAAACAGAATTTAAATCCGCGGCAGCCAAACTGCGTGAAGCCGCGGAACTGGCTGAGGACGATGGCTTCCGGGCTTATCTACTGGCAAGGAGCAAAGCGCTTTTAAGCAATCAATATCAGCCAAGTGACTTTGCGTGGATGGACATGAAATCAAATGACATCGATATTGTCATCGGTCCAATCGAAACCTACGAAGACCAACTCTATGGTTATAAGGCAGCCTGTGAAAGTTATGTACTCATCAAGGACCTTTCCTGGAGTGAGCGATTAACCAAGTACGCAGCCATGTTGCCGGAGCTCCAGAAAGGGCTACCCGTAGCTGACAAATACAAACAGGAAACTCCTGGCACTAACTCAGACCTCAACGCATATGACGTCATCTTTTACGCCGGAGATTGCAATTCCGGTTCAAAAACAATCGCAATTAATCTTCCTAACGATGAAGAAGTACAACTCAAAAAAGGCTCCCGCCGGCTACAGCTAAAAAATGCGATGCAGGCAAAGTTCGACCAGATCCTCGTTCCAATTGCCAAACTGTTGATCGTTCCTGATCAACAAAAACACATCACATTCAATGCGTTTTTCTCCAATACGATGTTCCATGAAGTCGCTCACGGACTCGGGATTAAAAACACGATCACTGGAAAAGGAAGAGTTCGTGAAGCCCTCAGAGAAACCTCAAGCGCGCTGGAAGAGGGCAAGGCAGATATACTGGGTCTCTACATGGTTTCCAAGCTTTTAGAACAAGGAGAAATCACAGAGGGCACTCTTGAGGACTATTACGTTACCTTCATGGCCGGCATTTTCAGGAGCGTTCGATTTGGAGCGAGTAGCGCTCATGGAAAAGCCAACATGATTCGTTTTAACTTTTTTAAAGACCGAGGGGCTTTTACTCGGAACGAGGCAGGGCAGTATCGGGTCAACATGGACAAGATGAAACTCGCGATCGCACAATTATCCGACCAAATCCTCCAGCTTCAAGGCAATGGAGATTATGAAGCTGCTCGTAATTTCGCTGAAAACATGGGGTTTGTTGGAGAAATCCTGAAAGCGGACCTCGAAAGAGTCAATCAACGCGGCATCCCAACGGACATTGTTTTCGATCAGGGAATGAAGGCGCTCAACCTCAAGTAACCTCAGGCTCAACAAGTTCTACCAAGCTGGATACTTGTACTTGGGATTATCGCAGGAGAAATCAACATCCTTCAAACCAACATTCAGTTGGATTTGGGTGTAATAATATCTCTCGATTAAGGGAGGTTCGTCGGTCGGATTTTTAGGCCAGCCATACCCCTCGTAGGCAACTGGAATATTCCGTTCATCGTCGATATAAATTCGCGCGATATGGAACTGAAAATGATCCCGCTGCTGGGGATGAATTGCCTCCAGCATCGTACAGATACACCCATTAATATCAACTTGTCGATGGACCGTTACTTGACACTCTTCGTACTCTCGATCGGCTCGGCCTATTTCTGCCATTTTGACAAGCAGATTTCGAAAACCAATTTCCCAGATCGGATACCGGTTTCCTTCCATCGCAATCGCGCCAGCGGGGTCAAGGTAGAATCGTTTAACATTCAAGAGTCCCGTGGTGTGCGCAATCAGATTTCCGTCATTTCCACCCTCGACCCATATCGCTTCTTGCCCAGCATTTTCCTTGGGTGAAAGAAACTTGGTGTAGGCAGAAAATGGCGTCTCTGAATCTCCCGCTTTGCTCGCGTGTCGAATCTTAACCTCCAGTTGCTTTTCAGGCTGAATTTCGCCACCGAATTCAACTTGACTGGTTAACCGCGCTTGATAGTCGACAATATTTTCGTCAATGAACTTGAGGCTCCTATCCGCGATTTCCAATAACGGATCAAAAGGATGCTCGGCTTCATCGATCAACTGTTGATTAATGTCCGCGGTAATCGCGTTGGCGGGCAGGGAGTAACTGGACTCGTTTCCACTGGTTGTCGCATCAGTACTCACGACCACGGGTACAATCTGGTTTTCACCACCGTCAACCATCGTCCATTGGCGAGCGAACCACCCCCCCGTCAAAGCAAGAACCAACGTCACGACACCGATCGTAAGATAACGCTTCGAAGACCCTCTAAGTTCACGGGCAGAATTCCCCATAGCGCTCAAATCCAAACAAGAAAATTAACTAAGAAATCGGCGATCAAGCGAAATTTGAATCCAAAAGAGAATTCAACGTGTCGCAAATTGTTCAGCGAATTCTAACACCCATTTATCAATCTTGGCTTTAAAATCATCTTGCCCAGCATCCAAGACATCTTCGAAGTAATTCCAATTAAAAATTTCTTTATCCCGAATTGTCCCTTTTCCAGCAATATTCACGACGTTGAATTCATTTGGCGGACGCACGGTTAATTCAAGTCGGCTAAAAAAAGAACCGGCACGTCCATCGGGTCCGCGATCAATGTCGTTCCGTGAAATCGCTCCGCCCCAACCCTTTGCACCGTAAATGGTTTCATAATCGAAGCCGGGGAAATGCTGTGACAACTTCTTCAAACAGGCCTCGATATGATCTGACAAATTCAACCGAAATTCGTTGTGCCGGTTACGAATGTCCTCCTTACTCGCCTCGACCTTCTTTTGGGCATTCGCCCTGGCTGAAGTACGTTCTTGACCTCGCTGAATCGCCCGCTGAAGTTTATCTTCAAATTCCATATCTAATTTATTCAGTCTTCGTTTCAAATAAAAACAAAAAGCGTCGTCTTTGAATAGGCACCTGACTGCCTGACGCTACCACTACAAAAACATTGCCAAACGGCCTTCCCTATTTTTGTCCGTCAGTCTTCTTGTTAGGTTCCGTCGGCTTTTTATTTACGAACTGAGCGAGATCAGAAAAAGACCGCATCGGTTCGTCGCCTTTCAACATTTTGTCCGTGATCGGTTTCACTACCTTGGGCTTCGCTTTTTTGGCAAAACTCTTTTTATTAAACGTACCCTTGGCGTACCCGGGGCGATTGGTCGACCTTCCCTTACCGCCACCATATTTATTACCGTACTTGCCAGGATTCCGCGTACCGGCAGACGATGCACCGGACTGACGATTGGAGGTTCCGGCCTTCGAGTCTCCTCGGGATTCCGTCGGCTTACCACTCCTACCCCGACGGCCCGAAGGCTTTTTACTACCGGGACGAATCGCAGTCAATTTAACCCGACGACGCTCCGCATCAATCTCACTGACCCAAACCTTCAAGACATCGCCGACTGAAAAGAAACGATGAGGATCTTTTATAAAGTGATTCGATAGTTGACTGACATGAACGAGCGAACTCTCGCCAAGTCCAATGTCTACAAAGACTCCGAAATCAACAACATTGACAACCTGAGCGTCAAGTTGCATTTCTGATTTCAAATCATCAACCTTAATGATTCCACGCCTGAAGATCGGCTTGTTAACCTTATCCCGTGGATCCCATTGAGGTCGCTTAAGAGCGAGCAAAATATCCCGAACCAAAAGACGACCGGCAACGTGCTGGTCAGCAAGCGCCTGAACGTCGAGTTCATTGATTTTCTTTAAAAGCTCTTTACGGTTTGCAGATCGCTTTTCTCGCTCCGCCTGCAACGCAGCAAGTTCGGCCTCCGCTTCAGATTTCTCCGTTTCAGATTTCTCCGTTTCAGATTTCTCCGTTTCCGAAACGTCCTCTGAAGTTTTCGAGGCTGTGGCTTCCTCCTCAGTCTGCTCGCTTACTTCAGGACTGGCGGGAGTTTCGCCTGTTGGAATTTCGCCTGCAACTGCTTCGACTGCTGGAGCGTCAACTGCTGCCGTTTCAACTGCAGCATCCACAGCCCTCGCTTTTCCGTAGGCAATCTCTCGAGCGAAGAACTCCTCTATCGAAACCCCTACCTGGTCAAGCACATCATTCGCAATGCTATAACTCTCGGGGTGAATCGATGTGCAATCCAATGGAGAATCACCTCCATGGACGCGTAGAAAACCTGCGGCCTGAACAAAAGTCGCATCCCCAAATCCACTGACCTTCTTCAGCTCGTCCCGGTTTGCAAACCTGCCGTTCTCTTGCCTGTATTCGACCACCCGGCGAGCGGTTAGAGAATTTAAACCAGAGACGTATTTCAGTAGCGAGGGGCTTGCCGTGTTGACATCCACCCCTACCTGGTTCACACAAAAACGCACGACTTCATCAAGTGATTCACTAAGGTGCTTAGCTTTTACGTCATGCTGATACATTCCCACACCAATATTGGCAGGGCTTATTTTGACTAACTCGGAAAGTGGATCTTGCAAACGCCTTCCGATTGAGACAGCACTTCGGATGGACGGCGATAAATCGGCATGTTCAACCCGACCTATCTCGCTGGTCGAATAAATACTTGCACCAGCCTCGTTAACCATGGTGTAAGTGGTTTTAAATTCCTGAAGTTCATCAGCAATTAAATCCGACACCAACTGCTCGGTTTGTCGGCACGCTGCGCCGTTGCCGATCGCAATCAAATCGACTTTGTGTTGTTTTACCCAGACGGCTAGTTTTTGTTTACTCTCATCACGCCTCGCCTGATTCCCGACAACGAATACGTGTCCTGAATCAAGAAGATTACCCGAAGCGTCGAGCACCGCAACCGAACATCCTCGCTTAAAACCGGGGTCAATCGCCATCACCTTGCGATTCCTCATCGGCGGTTGCAACAGCAAGTTTCGCAAATTGTTGGCAAAAACCTCGACCGCATGCTGCTCTGCCAACTCTGTTAATTCACGGCGAATTTCTCGCTCCAATCCCGGTTGGATCAGGCGACAAAGGGCATCATTGGCACACTTCAGTAAAAACTCACGAAAAGGATGATCGGTCGGAACCAGAATGGAGTCCGCCATTGTCGAAAGAGCATCTCCCTCAACCAATATTTTCACCCGAAGATTACCTGATCTCTCTCCGCGATTAATCGCAAGTACGCGATGATGAGGGAGTTGCTTAATAGGCTGCGCAAAATCCTTGTAGTCTTTAAAAGGATCTTCGACCGTCTTTGTCTTCTTCTTTTTCTTCTTCTTTTTCTTTTTAGGTGTCGCCCCCGCCGTATCGACAGTTGGCACGGCCACATCTTCATTCGCCGACTTCACCGCCGGATCCTTGCCAGTCTCGTCAACAGACGCTCCCGCTTCATTCGACGCTTCATTCGACGCTTCA
>JAALLA010000105.1:2918-15177 GCA_011087765.1 Pirellulaceae bacterium | reverse complement strand
CCGCGGTCGACAACACGCGCGTCGGCAGGCGACAACTTTCTTTAAAGCCGGTTCAACAGCAAAACAAACCGCAACTTGGCACCATTAAATCCGTCTCTTCCACGACTCTAGCAAATCCCCAATCGAATCCCCAATCGAATCCCCAATCGAATCCCCAGCAACTTCCCATAGCCTCCGCTGGCTCACGCCTTTCACCGCAACGCAATCTCCAAAATTTCAACACAACCGATGATCGCCGGCCCCCAACGACTCAAGCGTTCAACTCCCCCCCCCGCTCCAATTTGAATTCAAAATTCAACAGTCTGCCCAAACTTGAGTTCAGCGCACAGAAACTAACACTACTTCTTAAAAGCAACGATTCTCAAACTGAAGTAAAAAAGATGCTGCTTCAGGGAGGAGTCACCATCCAGCGGAAACCCAAACCCGTCGGTGCTAACAATGTTATAGCCCAACAACAACAAAACTCCCCCTTCGAAATTAAAGACAGTTCCGAAGTCGAGCTTGAAAAAATCGACAACAGTGAATTCCACCGGCTTACGATTGTCAGTGACCAACCCGGGGGAGCCAATTTATCGTTCGGTGATTTAAACGTGTCTGGGAACCGAATCAAAATCGACGAAAAATCGAACAAACTGGAGATTCATGGCAAAGGGACACTGTACTTTCATTCTAAGGATCAAGATCAGGCCTTGCCTGCCAAGTTCGCCCGCACCGGCACGGCATTCCAACCGCAAGACGCGACCCAATTAAATGTCCAATGGGATGAAGGGATGATCTTTAATGGCGATACCATCTACTTTCAAAAAGAGGTACTAGCGAAAACGCAACAACAATCGTCAGACGGGGCGAGTGCAACGCTCGACTCCCACAGCGACGCCATGTTCGTTTACCTCAATAAACGGTTTTCGTTTCACGACCCTCAAAAATCTCCCCCAAAGATCCGAGAATTCGATTTCAAGAATCACATTCCCAACGCCAATCGAGCCTTCAAAAACAACCAAACGCTACTTCCAGACCCGGTTCACCCGGAGCCCGTCAAAATTCTCCGGCAAACCTTCAATCCCAACCGAGAGCAAGCTCAGAAAATACTCGCTCACATCGAAGGGGCAAAGGTAAATATAGATTCTGGCATGACTCAACTCAGCGGACCGGGGAAAATTGCCATTCATCGGTTGAACACTGGAAACGCTGGGTTACCCTCGCTGACATTCGAGCAGCAACCTAATCAAAACGCAGGTCCACTGAGTTTCATCCAAGTTGATTTTCAAGGTGAAATGAGAATTGATAGTCAGAACGACCGTTTAAGCACATCCAATGGAGCCAAGGTTTTCTATGATACCGTTTCCAGATGGATACCGGCTAATCAGGGCAAGCTGAATCCAGGAAGTGTGACTCTGGTTTGTGGTGAACTTGAAATCGAACGATGGGCACCACGCAACCAAAAACAAACCGTCGAACTTCTCGCCACGAAAAATGTAACATTCAAAAGCGACGCACTCGACATTACCGCAGACCGAATCACTTACAACGGTTCGACTGATAAAATAACGATCAAAGGGAACAACAGAAACGATGCAAATTTAGTGCATCGCAAATTCCCCGGGGATCTAAAACCAGATCGCCTCAACGCTCGAAGTTTCAGTTACTCAGTCAAGGACAAAGCACTAAGTGCCGACGGCATGAGACGACTCGACATCAAATGAACTCGCTGCCGGATCAAAGCGAAGACTGATTTGAACTTGGCTCGCGAATCAAACAACTCCTACCCACAACACCGACACAAATAAACACCTTGCTCGCGATGATCCCAGTACAACCCGGTAAAGGGTCGCTCTGTTCCTTTCTCTCGGGTGACTTCATACTCAAGTTCTATGAGTTGAGATTTCCATTGCCTCTCTGACTTTGAGACACGTCCCGGAATCGCCTCCGTCAGTACATTGGGATTTCCCGCGGCTTCGGTTAAAGTAGAGTTCTTGGGGTTGCCCGTTCGCACCGCCTGACCAGTCGCACTCTGAGATACCAACAGTGGTAAAACCCAAGCACTGAATACAATGATTGCCATCCCATAACGAGAATAAAACAACTGGCAACGAAAGTTTCGATTGGGCAAAATCACGGCAATCCCTCAATCATTATTCGGCACTACCTGTACCGTCTTACAATCAGCTTTTACCTCGGCTTAAAATTTTCACACGAAGCGACACTATGAATTCAAACTCAAACCAAGCTTCGGAGCAACCAAAAGCGACGGTTGTCGAGCCGCCCAAAATAGAGCAACACAAAAAAAAGTGGTTTATTGCCGCTGTCGTGCTTCTTTTTGTAATACTCAGCTATTTGTCTCGATCCTATTTGAATCTCGACTATTTAGCTCAACAGGAAACCGAATTAAAAGAATTTTACCGTTCTAATCCCCTGTTGGTTTACGCGCTTGCCTTTTTTATCTACGTCGCTGTTACCGGGCTTTCAATCCCAGGAGCAACGGCACTCTCACTTTTATATGCGTGGTTTTTTGATTTCGTTGCAGGCTTGATCCTAATTAGTTTTGCATCGACTGCCGGTGCCACCATTGCGTTTTTAATCAGCCGCTATCTTTTCCGCGACTGGTTTCAAAAACGATTTCACGACCGGGTCGAACTCATTAACGAAGCGATGGATCGCGAGGGTAATTTATATCTATTCATGATGCGGCTCATTCCCATTTTTCCGTTCTTTGTTGTCAACGTGGTGATGGGATTGACGAAGGTTAAAATTTTCACATTTTGGTGGGTCAGCCAAATTGGAATGCTCGCCGGGACAATCGTGTACGTCTATGCCGGTTCGAGCATTCCCGATCTCACAACCCTTCAGAAGGATGGAATCAAAGCGGTCTTCTCAGGGCCGGAATTAATTCAGCTCACTCTGGCATTTGCAATGCTTGGAGTCTTCCCTATTGCTGCAAAAAAAATCACTTCCTCCATACAGAAGCGGGCTCGACGGAAAATAAAGAAACCCAGTGACGAAAGCTAGAGTCGGCCCTCAATATATTGCTGAATCATTGCATCCGTTTCCGGATGACTCCAAACCTTCATAACTTCAGGGTCGAATTGAGGAGATTGCACCGCAAGCCGATCCATGACCGGAGCTCGGAGTTGACGTTTCGTTATCCGAAAAACCGACTCCGGTAATCCCGCAAGGGATCGCACCGCTTTCATAGATTCTTCGCTGAGCTGCGCTGGCGTACACAATCGATCCACCAATCCAGCTGAGATCGCATCCTCATTTACAAATGTCTTTCCAGCAAAAACCACATCCTGAGTTCCGCGATTTCCGAGGGAAAACCTCATAATTTCGACTGCGACCGTAGGCAATGGAACGCCTAGCCTTTGCTCAGGCATGCCAATTTTCACCCCCCTTGCAAGCAACCGTAAATCACATGCCAACGCTAAAGCACACCCTCCTGCGATAGCGGCGCCGTTGACCGCCGCAACCATCGGTTTCGGGAATCGGAATGCTGTCTCAAAACATTCAATTAATGCTCGCAAAAATTCATCACGCTGCTGATCCTTAAGCTTCAACAACTTTTTTAAATCAACTCCAGCCGAAAAAACACGATGGTTACCCGTCAACAACACCGCTGATGCATCAGTTTGCTCAATCGTCCGTAAGGAATCCGTCAACATGCGGCAAAAGGTTAAATCCATCGCGTTGACTTTTCCATCGTCCATCCGAATCGTGCAAACACCACCGCTATTTTCTACCGTTAACATTGTTTTCCCTGCAAACATCGGAGTACTAATATCATGGCTGGACAGTTCGCAATCAAAAGCAAATCCAAGACCCGAAACCGTCTCATTATGAAACAACTATCTCAAAACGAGACAATTCGCAAATTCAGGCAACGAGTCTGAACGAAAACCACTAAGAAATACCGTTGTTTTAAGTACTCGTCAAAAAAAATTCTAATTGGCACGTGGATTGCAATTCTTTTTATCAGTCAGCGGGTATTAGTCCCCAAACGCTCTAATCCCATCCGCCTCCGGGCATCCCGCTGACTATTTTCAACTGACCATTATACCAAACGTGACCTGCGAACGGACTTATCAGCAGTGTCACGTTTGTTTTTGCGCCCTTGGGAGAACTTTCTTTTTGGAAACTACAGCATTCGGTGGAACCATTCGTCGGTTTTTGCTGGTAATTACGAACAACCCAGGGCAACTCCAAATATCAAAGCCATGTAAATCGTTAGATTATGTGTCGACGCTTCCTGGCAAAGCTATAATTCAGGGATGAATAGCTTTTTAAAATCACTGACCGCGAGTTCAATTTTTTGGACGCCTTTGGCTGCTTTGGTTTTCTTGGTTCTCTCGATTTCTCCTTTGCAGGCTCAACTGCCCTCGAGCTCAAAAAAATCACTTGTCGTTGACGAAGTCATTACCACAGACGGCAAACGCTTTTATGGAATCATTTTTAAAAATTCCAATCGCGATGGTTTAACGATTATGATTCGCCGGGACTGGCTTCAGAAAACCCATCCGGATTTATACCGAACCCATCTAGCTGATGAATCCGAAAAAGAGATTCAAGTATTGACTAAGCATCTTTTTCGCCTCGAAGCCTGGTGGAAATCCCGCAAAGACAATTCTGAATTGGTGGAATTTGTGGACGGTGAAATGGACCGCGTAGAAAAACAACGCGAAGCCAAACAGAAAAATCAAAATGCAGAATTGCAGCCCTTCACACTACTCAACTTCCCAACAACCAAATTGAAGAGAGTTTATCAACAACCCCGTGAACGGCACCAAATGGCCGGTATTGCCTGGAAGCACAGCATCGACCGCGTCACTACGCGCTCCGTCAAAGCCATCCAACGAGACCTCGAAGCAAAAAACATTCAATGGATGAAAGAAAGTTTCGACCTTTCCAACCAACTCACAACCTCACAGGAACAATCGGAAGAACAATGGCGGGCAAGGGTTGCGCTAATCGAATATCAGCTTTGCCAACCGCTCGACTTCCAGGGAACGGGCTCCATGTTAGTCCGTACAGACCCCAATCAGGCCAACCTAAAACTGGGTGACATCAATGCGATGATGAAACAATTGATGAACGCAAACATGCAATCAGATCTCAACGGTCTCTTGTCTGGCAATCCACTTCTTAAGGATCTGGGGATCGGCCACAAGTTTAAAAACAACCAACCGGAACAGGACGCAAACTGGTGGCAAAGTGCTGCGAAAACTGCCGAGTCAGAAAAGATAAATGGCTTTTTGGCTGCCCGTGTGATCAACGAAACGGCTGGCAACGACGCTCGAGTTGAGTTGTGTTTCTTTGCTTACATCAAGCCGGACCAATGGAAACAAGTCATTAAGATTGAGTCACGTGCATCTCACAACGATGTTGACGCAGCCCAAATCGAGAGGATTAACAACGATCCTCAAATCAAAGGGCTTCTGGACCTCACCCGCGGTTTGGGGATCGGATCGGGCGACATGATCGAGAAAGCGGTTCGCCACGGCGCAGCCACCAAACTGGCTTTAGAGGAAGCGAGAGATGAATTTCATCAATTCCTAGATCGGCACATCAAGCGGTCTGATAGTCCACCACTACAGATCAAATAAATGTTTGTGCCAACTCTTAAGGATTCCAACCTTAGGTTAGCGAGTCTAACGCCTGCTTTTATCTCACTGGCTCAAAAATCATTGACCAACTAATTTTGTCATTTTTCCGATCTTCGCATCCGCATAACAGCCACGGGTGACTCGGGCTCTCATTTCATTCGACACCAAAATTCTTCTCGTGAAACTTCATGATCTCCAGGCCTCGCTTTTTATAAATCTCCATGGCGCTGTGCCCAACCCCAGGGACGATTATTTTCTGATGCTCGATCCCCTGTGATTTGAGATAGGCCATCCAAGCCAAATTATTTTCATAATTAAATCCTTGCTCTCCCACGTGAACCAGAATATTCAGTGGCGCCAGATCGGCATTTGACTTTAATTTTTCTAAGTAGACCGCCGCCAAATCCCAAGTATTGTCCCCTTTTGCAAAAGTCAATTTAGCTGATTCTTGTCCGCCACTCTCCGATATCTTCTTTTCCGTAGCATGGCCGCCACCACCGGGGGATGCGCTGCAGAACAACTCCGGGTGCCGAAACATAAGCCTCGCAGTCCCGCGACCACCTTGTGAAAATCCTTCTATTCCTCTGCCACCGCGATCTGCGATTGTTCGATAGGTCGAATCGATATGGGGAATCAACTCATTGATAAAAACATCCGCGCCTTGAGCACTAGGATCATCCGGCATGTTGTAATGGCTTACCGGACCGCCGTTAACGAAGACATAAATCATCGGAGCAACTTTTTGCGCATTGATTGCCCGATCAACTTCGACAACTAATTTGATCGATTTGAGTTCATTCCCCGGTCGTCCACCGTGTAAATAGTAGACCACTGGATACCTTTTCTTCGAATTCGCCGATTTTGTATAGTCTGTAGGTAGGTAAATGCAGTACCCCACCTTTGTATTCATACTCGGGCTTTTGAATGTGCCATGCCGCAATCCAGGAGTCTTGGTCCCCGACGACTGCATCGGATTCACCCACTCAAACGGAGCAGGCTGTTTTTTCGAACGCGCGTTCTTTTGCTTTTTAGGGGATTGAGAATTTTGAGACTCTCTGGCCTTCCCTTTCTCTTGCGCGATAACGCCCACCGCTCCCCCGGAAGCAGTTAACAAACCAACCAGCAAAACCAGACAACACTTCTGCAAACCACATCGAAACATCAATCACTCCAACGATCACTCAGAATTAAACCCGTTTAACAAACCCGTTTGCCAATTAACCAGGGACTCTACGACTCCCGGCAAGCAACAACCTTATGATCAATCAAACTAATTCGGGAACTTCATAGCCAGCTCGATATTCTCGTTTAATGAACCCATTTGCTCGCTTGGCCGCTGTCCCAATAAACCTGCCCGCCTCAGGATTAAGCTCCATCATCGGACTTAAACGAATTTGATCGCTTTCCATCTTGATGTCATAGCTTTGAGTATGCGCTTTCATTTCCTTCATCAAGGTTGACCATTGGGCGATATCGATCTCCCTGGCTTGATCAGAAGAAAACTTATCACCACACTGAAATGCAATGTTGGCGAGATTACACCAGCCAGTACTGTGATGGCCAACTTCGACCTCCGCATTCTGTCGCGAACGATCTCGATCTCTCACTGCATCCAAAAAGTTCTTTTGGTGCAAACCATTGCCGCTATTGCCACTAAATTGCTTAATCAGCTTACCGTCATTATCGTAAGCGGCTCCCCTTCCCCGCTGTCCGTGGTAGTACCCTCCTTCGCCGTAAACTATGTATCCACTTCCAGGCCCAGGATGCGGGGCAGATTTTTTTCCTCCAGGAGCGGATGGCAAATTAGAGAGTCCAATGACCACGGGAATTCCACCGGTATCAAAATAAACAAAGTGCACGTTCGGCGTTTCGCCCGCATCATTCCAAACCACTCGGCCTCCACCACCAAATATTTTCCGAGGTAGAGTTACCTTATCCAAGAAGACATTGTTTCGAACATCATCGAGGACATGCACCCCCCAATTCCCCATTTCTCCCGAACCTGTATTCCAGTCCCAATGCCAATCATAATGCAGGCTCTTTCGAAAAATTGGTTTGTCTTGGGCTGGTCCGAGCCAGAGATCATAAGCAATATTCTTATCGACACTTAGCGGCGTATCACGTTTTCCAATCGAAGCACGGACACCAAAACGGTTTACGCGGCAGGCCTTTAACGCGCCAATCGCTTTGTCTTGATGAAGCAGTTGCTTGACCTGCTCCTGCATCGGATCGGATCGCTGCTGAGTACCAATTTGGCAAATTCGATCGTATTTGCGAGATGCTGCAACGGTCTGCTCGCCTTCCCACTGACTGTGAGAAAGTGGTTTTTCGACATAGACGTCTTTTCCCGACTCCATGGCTCGAATTGCGCCCAGGCAATGCCAATGGTTGCAGGTTGCTACAACTGCCACGTCAACATTGTCACTATCACAAAGGCCGCGCATGTCTGCCCAGCCCTCTGCTTTATTATATTCCCGGCTCATTCTGTCCACTCGACTGGAGTCCGGGTCACACAACCCAGTGATGTTCACTCCGTCTAACTTAGCAAATTGTTTTGCAAGTTGGCCCGCGCGGCTACCGCAACTAATGAAACCGACATTGATGGAATCGTTCGCACTCATGTGTCGCGAAGCGCGTAAAGAACTAGCGGGTAAGGACATCATTACTCCCGCACTTAATCCACCAGCAACAAATTTACGACGTGAAATTTTTGACATGTAGTACTCTAAGATAATTAATTATTGATAATTTTTGAAAACTGATTGTACCTCAGGAAACGCTGCATTTCATTAACTCAAAACCATTGCCCCTGCCTTTCAATGATTTACTTGATCACCGGCGCTGTATTTGACTCATTGGCCATTCCCCCCGGAAGTTCCATGATCTTGATCGTACGAAAGTGAATTTCTCGACCTTCCGATTCTAAACACAAGTAACCTTTTTTCACCGAAGCGTCCCGAATTCCGTTTACGAATTTCCCGTTAATCGATAATTTCACATTTCCATCGACCGCAACCACCACATATCGGTTCCATTGGCCTACACCTTTGCAACGATGTTCGACTGATTTGCTGCGGTTCCCGCGAGGATTTTCAGGTGTCGCTGTCATCCCTCCCGCTCCAAACAATTCACCCTGAACATAAGCAATTGGGGGTAACGATCCATCCTTTCTTTTGTGCTGGTTGACCCAGTCTAATTCCAGCATCTGAACTTCCATGCCCTTGGGCAAGCGATTCCTCGCATCGGGAATCGCATCACACCAGAGAAACACACCCGAATTCCCCCCGGGTTCCATATGACGCCATTCAATTTCAAGAATGAAATTTTCATACTGCCGATCCGATCGCATCACGCCTATCGGCTTGCCAGTGCATACCAATAAACCATCTTTCACCGACCAGGTTTCCGGGGACGTGTTCACATCGATCCAGCCAGTAAGATCTTTGCCATTAAACAGATCTCGAAAACCCAAATCCTGCTGATCAGTGGTTTCCTGGCCACAAACGGCACTCAGGCAGCACGCGTATCCAAAAAACAAAAATACAGAACATCTTAAAAACAACGGTTCACCTCATTCAATTAAGTATTATTCATTCTCTTACTGACTTTATCTCAATCTCGCGCTCGCCTTCAATTTTATCAGCAACGCAATCCTCACTAAATAATCTCTCGAATGACGTGCCCGTGAACATCTGTCAATCTTCGATCAATACCATTGTGACGAACGGTTAACTTTAAATGGTTTAAGCCTAGTAAATGGAGCAGCGTCGCGTGAATATCATAAACCCGGGTTGGATTGTCACGATCGAGTGGCTTAAACCCCCACTGGTCCGATTCACCATGGGAGATACCACCGCGAATGCCTCCCCCACAGAGCCAATTCGTAAACACATGAGGATTGTGATCACGCCCTGTACTACCCTGAGTCGATGGCATTCTCCCAAATTCTGTAGTCCACAACACAATCGTATCGTCCAATAAACCGCGCTGTTTTAAGTCTTGAATGAGCGCAGACGCCCCTCTAGCCATCCCGCGCGCTAAGGGCCCGTGCTCACGTTTCAAATCTTCATGACTGTCCCAATTTCGGCGAGGAAAACTGTTGTCGTTTCCAGACCAAATCTGCACAAAACGGACGCCTCGCTCAAGCAAACGCCTGGCAATCAAACACTTTCTACCAAAATATTCTATTTCTTCTGGCACATTAATGGACTCGGGATATTCCGCGCCCGCCCGATCAAGACCATACATTTTCATGATATGCTTTGGTTCGGTTGACAAATCAAGAGCTTCAGGAGCACTCAATTGCATCTTGGCCGCAAGTTCGTATGTCCGTAATCGCGATTCCAATCTCTCATCCCCCTCGCGGGTTGTAGCGAAATCGCGATTCAATTTATCAAGTAGCTTGAGCCCCTGAGCCTGACTTGACGGTGTCACCAAATCACTTTTCGGAAACAAATCGCGAATAGGTCGCTCTCGCTGTGGAAAAATGGTTGTTCCCTGAGAACTGGTGGGCAGAAAAGCAGAACCCCAGTTTTTTGGCCCATTACTTGCAAACCCGCGGTGATCGGGAAGCACAACAAACGCCGGCAAATTTTCATTCTCGCTTCCCAAGGCATAGCTCACCCACGAACCAACTCCAGGAAACCCGGGTCGTTGAAATCCTGTTGCCTGTAAATAAGTAGCTTGACTGTGGACCCCCGTTTTCCCTGTCATGTTGTGAATGAATGCCATCTCGTCAACACAACTTCCAAGATCTGCAACTGCCTCACTGAGCATCTTCCCCGAAGCCCCATAAGGCTTAAATTGAAACGGAGATTTCATCCAGGGACCGAGCCCATTTTGAAACGCCTCTACTTTTTCGCCAAAATCTGACGGTTCGCCATGATGCTTCTCAAGTGCCGGTTTGTAATCGAACAGGTCGATATGACTTGCAGCACCCGCCATAAAAAGCTGCACAACTCTTTTCGCTTTGGGAGGGTGGTGCAAAATGCCAGAGGTAGCTGTTTGCACATCCCGCTGGCTGACCATCGATCGACTTTCTGAGTTCAGCAGATCCAGCAACGCCAGCGAGCCGAAACCCCAGGCGCTATCAAATAAGAATTTCCGTCTTAACAGATCAATGGTCATAAAACTCTTCGCGACTTACGTTGGGTCCAAAATCAAAGCTGAAACGATGCGTAACGGATCACGCTATTCCAATTTAATTCAATCAATAAAAACAAATTCACTCAAATTAAAAACAATCCGGATCAAATTCGCCAATCCATGCTGTTGGACAAATTCCCCCATCGTCGACAACTCTAATTCAGTCGGAGATCGACCTAGTGATTGCTGAACTACCTTTTGGATTCTCACCGATCGGTCTTCTGATTCCAATTCAATTCTCTCGGCAAACCTTTTGGACATCTCCAAACTAAAATCACTATTAAGCATTGTCAGCGATTGCAACGGGGTCTGTGTTTCATTTCGCGCTGGCGTACTTTGTGATGAATCTGCACAGTCAAGCGTGGTCATAAAAGGATCGGGCTGCGAGCGAACAATAAATCGGTAAATCGATCTCCGATAAGACTTTGGATCCGTGTGGTCGAATTTATGGTATTCGTAATGAGGGGAATGTTCGGTCTTTTCAAGTTGAAACAAGAAATAACCAGCCCCTCCCATTTCCAGATTAAGCAAACCACTGGCATGCAAAATGGAATCGCGAATTTCTTCGGCGGACAATCGACGTCGATTCATCCGCCACAAATATCGGTTTCCAGAATCTGCCGTTATGCCTTTCCCAGCGTAATTTGATGACTGCCGATACACCGAACTGGTAACAATCAAACGATGAAGGTCTTTAAACGACTCTGCCGAAACGGAATCACCGCCATCCCGAAAGGTGGCGGCAAGCCAGTCAAGCAGCTCTGGATGAGAACGCTCGCCGCCCATGCGACCAAAGTCATTTGGTGTATCAACCATGCCGCGGCCAAAATGATAATGCCAAACCCGATTGACAACACTTCGCCACAACAAGGGATTCCGTTCGTCAGTCAGCCAAAGTGCGAGTTTTGAGCGAGCTACCGACTCGTTCTCACCTGCCTTGATCTCTAAATCCGGCATCTGTTCCGCAGAGAGAGGGATAATCCCAGGATCGAGCTTCGGACCGGGACTGGAAACTTCACCTCGCGGTAAAAAATACACTGGACGCGGTCGCCCCTGAGTCGCCTTAAAATTCCCCTGAGACTTAAATTCGGTCGCCGCAGCGTAAACTTTCTTCCCTTTGGGCAATTGGGACAGTGCCTTACGCGATTCAACAATTTGATTTTCGAAACTTGATTTCTGTTCAACTCCAGACTTCCCAATCAGCCCTAACACCATCGCATCCAGCTCAGCTTGCAATTCCTGCTGTGGCTCAACACTGGGCTCGTACCAGATTCCGTCTACCAGATTTGCCTTGCCCCATCGAACAGGCGCTTCAATGGAATCCAGAGCGCTAACTTTCCCATTCGCCGCTAGATTCTCTCCATTCGAGTTGAGCAATTCAATGTCTGCCAACGCCAAATGGAAATCCGAATTTCGCTCTGCAAGCTTTGTGGCAACCAGGCGAACCGACTTGAGGGGTTCAGAAACTGGAATGACGATTGGGGTTAGCTGAGGGTTGGGAAAATCAGCATTCGTAC
>JAALLA010000105.1:0-2818 GCA_011087765.1 Pirellulaceae bacterium | reverse complement strand
GAAACTGGAATGACGATTGGGGTTAGCTGAGGGTTGGGAAAATCAGCATTCGTACGATCAAATTGGATACTCCCATTAACTTCCACCCGGAACCGCAATGGGAACCCGAAACCAGAACCAATGTTGTTGAATTCGTCATGCGCGCCATGCAATACAATTTGTTTGACTGCTTGCGGCTGGTCGAGTTTAATCTCGACCCATTTCAAAGTGTCCTGTCGCGAGGCAATTTTACTATGGTAGCCAAATTCTGGTTTTTTGGATCCACGATCAACGGCGGCAACTCTTTTTCGCAACTCAACTAACGCTTGGCCCCCGGATCGATTGAGCCGTTCATCTAATTTCGCGAGTGATTCTTCTGCTTTCAAGATTTGATTGTTAAGAGCACTGCGTTGAAGCTCAACTTTCGGGTCGACCGCGTAAACACGATCAGCCCGATCCACCGCTGAAAAGATTGCCTGAAGTTTGTAATAGTGTTCCTGAGTGATTGGATCAAACTTGTGGTCGTGGCAGCGCGCACACTGCACAGTCAAGCTGCAAAATGAATTGAACGTGTTAGACACCATATCATCACGATCGAGGTTTCGAGCAACCCGTCCATCCAATTTTGATTCGGGCACCTCAACATGCCCAATGAAATCCCAAGGCCCGGCGGCGATAAAACCCAGCCCCAAGATGCCATCTTCCGTCCCGGGAAAGAGAGCATCGCCGGCAATTTGCTCCTGCACGAACCGTCGATACGGCTTGTCGTCATTAAACGATCGAATCACATAATCACGATAGGGCCATGCGTTAGGCCGCAACTTGTCTTTGTCATAACCACACGTGTCCGCATATTTAACAACATCTAGCCAATGCCGCGCCCATCGCTCTCCATAACGAGGGGAGGCAAGCAGGCGTTCAACCACGCGTTCGTACGCATCTTCAGATAGATCCGCTTCAAACGCTTCAATCTGTTCCATCGTTGGTGGAAGTCCGGTCAGGTCATAACTAAGCCGGCGAATTAGTGTCCGCCGGTTTGCTTCTTTGGATGGAGCCAGGTTTTTACGCTCTAGCGCCTCTAAAACAAACGCATCCACCGGAGTGCGAATCCAATGACGGTTGGGAGAATCGACCAAGACGGGCACTGTTGGTTTAACAACTTCCCGGAAAGACCACCAATCGTAATCAAGCGGCCGCGCGACTTGGGCGTCGTAAGTTAATTCGTATCCGTCTGGCCAATTAGCCCCAGAATCAATCCAGGAACGAATCGCTTCAATCTGATCACCGGTAAGCGGTGAGCCATTCTTTGGCATTTCAGCGCGATGGTTGTCTTGAGACAAAATTAACTCAACGAGGTGACTGTCACCGGAATCACCTCGTTCAACATAACCGTCCTGAAAAAAACTGGAGGCATCCTGAAGAGAAAAGTCTCCTTTGGTCAACCCTTTACGATGGCATTCAAGACACCGTGTCTGAAATATCGGCACCACTCGGTCAAGGAAAACATCATCCTCAAGACCATAGCTGTTAGCTATCCCGCTGCTGCCAAAAACAACCGCGACAATTAGAATTTGAAATCGTAACCTTGCCATCATCAATCATTCGCAACAATTTTACTAATAACCTGTCATCAGGATAACCGATATCACGAATCGCGTCGTTGGAATCATACAATCAGCTGTGGTTATCTGTAGAATATTGGCTCAACATTTGTAAACCATGCCACGAAGTGCCAAAATCCACTCGATTGGATTACGTTTCGACTCTCCTGAAAAAGTCTAAGGCGTCTTTCTTTAAAGTACCTTCAATCCCATTAATTGAAAATCAATTCTGGATTCCATGTCATTATCTCCTCAGCCCGGCGTCCAATCGATTCATGACCAGATCCCTACAATTGCGCTAAAGATCAAGCCGTTGGTTAAAAACACCCCACTGCTTCATTCGGCTTACTACAGTGATCTGACCGGAGCCAACGTCTTTTTCAAATACGAAAACCTACAAACTACTGGCTCATTCAAAATCCGTGGTGCTTCCGCAAAGTTAATCGGAACGCCTAAAGAAACACTCGAAGATGGCATTGTAACCGCTTCGACTGGCAATCACGGGAAAGCCGTTGCCTTTGCCGCTCAATCGCTGGGAGTCACATCAACCATTTATGCACCCACGGGAACAGATCCATTTAAAATTGCAGCGATTACAAAATTAGGGGGAAAGTTAGTTTTTGCCGGTTCGGATTGCGTGGAAACCGAGTTGCTTGCAATCGAACATGCGGACAAAAACAAGGCAACCTATGTTGCTCCCTACAACGACCCGGAAGTCATTGCCGGGCAAGGAACCCTTGGCCTTGAGATTTCAAATCAGCTAGGTTCTGTCGATGCAGTTTTTTTGTCCGTGGGTGGCGGCGGGCTGGCGGCCGGAGTCGGAGCCTACCTCAAGACTGAAATTCCGGGTTGCCAAATCATTGGCTGCTCACCTGAAAATTCGTGCGTCATGATTAAGTCACTGCAGGCCGGGGAACTACTGCCCCTTCCCTCAACTGAAACTCTCTCCGACGGCACTGCTGGCGGCGTTGAACCCGGCTCAATTACCTTCCCGTTGTGCCAAACAATTCTGGACCAATGCTGCACCGTTTCAGAAATGGAAATCAAGTCTGAGTTAATTCGATTCATGACCAACGAAAAAAACTCAATTGAAGGAGCGGCCGCAGTTGCCATTGCAGGACTTCAGAAGTTCGGTCGCACATTCAAAAACAAAAACGTGGTGGTCGTGCTTTGTGGTGGGAACATTAGCTCCGAGACCCTCAATGCGATTGGAATGCCTTAAGAAGAAACCGGCAAAA